>JBAVMB010000177.1:0-4609 GCA_049689615.1 Allostellaceae bacterium | reverse complement strand
GGTTCTTGTCCTTCGGCGTTTTGCTTGCCATCGCGGCCCGCGCGGCTGGCGCATTCGCGGATCCGTTCAACGGCTCGCACGTCGTTCCGGCCGACACCGGCAGTATGTTTCTGATGCCGGGCGCGATTCTCGTGCGCTTCGCTCACATGCAGATGCAACTCAACGATGTGATCAGCCGCGAATTCCGGTCCGTTCACGATACCGGATCGATTGCCGCGGCCCTCGCCATCCTGGCGCTCGCATTCCTCTACGGCGCGCTGCATGCCGCCGCGCCGGGGCACGGCAAGACCATTGTCGGATCGTATTTCGTCGCCAACGAAAGCCGATGGCGCAGCGGCTTGTTCATGGGCGGGGTCATCTCCCTCCTGAAGGGCTTGATGGCGATCGCGATCGTCGTCGTGATGTCGCTGATCTTGCATCTCAAAGAACTCGAGACCGCCAATCAGGGCGCCGTTGTCGGTTGCGTGAGCTACGCGCTCGTCGTCGTCATCGGCTGCGTGGTGTTTTGGCGCACCGCGACGGGGCGCGATTGCGGCCACGGCCCGACGGCGCCCGGTCACGTTCATGGCGCGACCTGCACTTCCGCCGATCACGGTTCGGTCGTGCCGATTTCGGCCAGCGATCGCAGCGCGACGAATTTCCGCCGCTTCGTGATCGCCGCAACCGGCATGGTGCCCTGCTCCAGCGCGATCATCATCATGCTGTTTGCGCTCGCCAACAACGCCATAGGAATGGGCATTGCCGCCGTCGCGGCGCTGTCGCTCGGCATGGCCGTCACGGTGTCCGCGGTCGGCGTGGTCGGCATTGCCGCACGGCCGGTTCTGGTGCGTGCCGCCCGCGGAGCCGGTCAAAATCTGGCACACGCCGAACGGACCGTCAGGCTGGTGGGCGCGGCGGCGATGGTGGCGTTTTCCGGTCCACTCATGCTCGGCGCCATGTCGCAAATTTAGTCCGGCTCGATCACCAAGACGGTGTAGCCGCCGCGCCATGATGCACCTTGCATTCGACGTTCTGGCCATCACGGCGTTGATCGGCGCCGGTCTTGCCGTGCATTATTTGCGTGGTCCTGCGGCGAAGGCCCCTCACCCATTGCTGCTGCTTGTGCATGGTGCGCTGGGTACGGCCGGGCTTGGTCTGTTGCTTGCCGTTCTTCACCATGGCCTGCCGCAGACCGATAACGGCACGTCGGGCTTCGGCATCATTGCCGCAGCATGCTTTGGCGTGGCGCTGGCGTTCGGTCTTGTGATCGCGCTTGTAGTATGGCGCGGCCGGCGCCCTAGTGGATTCGTCATCGCGACTCACGCGAGCATCGCGATCGCCGGCTTGGTCGTGCTGGCGACGCTGGTGGTGCTCGGCTAGGCCGACGCCACGAATTCCCCTACAATCGCTTGCCCATAGAACGATAAACGGGGCTGGCGCCGTGCGCCGGCAGCATACACCACAGGGGGAACCATGGCGGACGCACGACAATCCCAGCCGCTTCAGGTCGTTCAAGTTTCTCATTTGATCGACGAGCGCGGCCTCAGCGCGATCAACATCTTGTTGATCGTATGGTCGCTGTTCATCGTCTTCGTCGACGGTTACGACATCAGCGCCATCAGCTTCGCTGCACCGGCAATTGCCAAATCGTGGGCGATCACCGATCGCGGCGCCTTCGGACCGGTGTTCAGTGCCAGCCTCGTCGGCATCTTGTTCGGCTCGGGAATTTTCGGCTGGGTCGGCGACCGCCACGGCCGCAAGAAAGCATTGATCGGTTCGATGGTCGTCTTCGGCATCTTCACCTGGATCGCCGCGTATTCGACCAGCTTGACCCAATTGTTCTGGTTGCGCTTGGTCGCCGGCGTCGGCATCGGCGGAGTGATTCCGAACGTCGTGGCGATGAACATCGAATTCGCGCCACGCCGTCTTCGCTCGACGCTCGCCATCATCGCGGTTGGCTTGGTGCCGATCAGCGCCGGCATCCCAGGCGTCGTCGCGGCGACGCTGGTGCCGACGCATGGCTGGCAGATCATTTTTCTCATCGGCGGTATCACGCCGCTGGTGATCGCGGCGGTTGCCTGGTTCGTGCTGCCGGAATCGATCAAATACATGGCGATCCACGAAGGCCATCGCAAGGACATGGAAAGGCTCATCGCCAAAATCCGGCCCGATGTCAGGGTCGCGCCCAATGCACGTTTCGTCATCGAAGACGAGAAGCAGTACCCCGGCTTCAACCCGAAATATCTTTTCCGCGACGGGCTGCATTTCATCACGCCGCTGCTCTGGCTGCTCTTCGCCCTCAATCTCATGGGCTATTTCTTCCTGCTGAGCTGGACGCCGCTGTTGCTGACCGCGTCGAAGCTGCCGCTGCAGGTTGCGGCGGCGGCGGGAACCGCGTTGCAGGTCGGTGGTACGGTCGGTGCCTTCGTGATTTGCCGGCCGATCGACAAATACGGCTTTAAGCCGATCACATTGCTCTTCGTCCTCGCCGTGCCGATCGTCGGCTCGATTGGCTTCGTCGGACTGGCCGGCTCGGTACCGCTGCTGCTCGTCGTGACGTTCCTCGCCGGCTTCTGCGCGCTCGGCATCCAGAGCGCGATTAACGTCGCCGGCGCAATGGTCTATCCGACATCGCTGCGCGCTAACGGCTCGGGTTGGGAGCTCGGGCTCGGCCGCATCGGTTCGATCGTCGGGCCGTTGCTTGGCGGCGTGTTCGTGACGCTGCCGATTCAGCAGCTTTATATGTGGTCGGCGCTGCCCTTCCTCGTCGGCGCTGTCGTCTGCCATTCGATTTCGCGGCTGAACGAGGCGCGGTTGGCGGGACGCCTGGGCCAGCCAGTGGTACAATGAGCGCGCGATAGCGGCCGCCGAAAAATTCCTTTTGGCGGCGGCCTGCCGGCGCGATTACCGTTGGGTGGATCCTGACGGAGAGCCGCGATCATGGGCGCCCGCGATACGATGCCGGCCGACGACGCCATTCTGCTGCGCGACGATGCCGACGGCATCGCAAGGCTGACGCTCAATCGTCCGGCAGCGCGCAATGCACTATCGGTCGCACTGATGGGCGCATTGCAAAACGCGCTCGACGCAGTGGCGCGCGACAACGCGGTCAAGGTCGTGGTGATCTGCGCCAACGGCCCGGGTTTCTGCGCCGGCCACGATTTGCGCGAGATGCGGGCCAATCCTGGTCGGCAGCATTATCAGGCGGTATTCGGTCAATGCGCGCGGCTGATGACCAGCATCGTGCGCCTGCCGAAGCCGGTGATCGCGCGCGTGCACGGCGTCGCGACCGCTGCCGGCTGTCAGCTGGTCGCAAGCTGCGACCTCGCGGTGGCCGCTGCCGATGCGCGCTTTGCCACACCCGGCGTCAATATTGGATTGTTCTGCTCGACGCCGATGGTCGCGCTGTCGCGGGCGGTGCCGCGCAAAGCGGCGATGGAAATGCTGCTGACCGGCGAGATGATCGGCGCCGACGAAGCGCAGCGGCTCGGCCTGGTCAACCGTGTCGTCCCTGCCGACCAGCTCGATGGCGCCGTGACCGAGCTTGCGCTCACCATCGCGAGCAAATCACCGCTGGTGGTCAAGATCGGCAAGGAAGCGTTCTACCGCCAGGCCGAACTTGGCCTCGATCAAGCCTACGCCTATACCAGCGAAGTCATGGTGACCAACATGATGGCGCGCGACGCCGAGGAAGGCATCGACGCGTTTCTGCAGAAACGTCCGCCGCATTGGGAGAACCGGTGAATCACGACGATTACAGCGACGATTATCTGCGGAATATTCTGCGCAGCGTTCACACCATCGCCATGATCGGCGCCAGCGAGCGTCCGAACCGGCCGTCACATTACGTGATGGCGTTTCTCCAGGCGCACGGCTATCGCGTCATTCCGGTCAATCCGCGCGCGACCGTGCCCAAGATCCTCGGCGAAAAGGTCTATAGCTCTCTCGCCGAAATCCCCGAGGCGATCGACATGGTCGACGTCTTCCGGCGCAGCGAGGAAGCGGCTGCCGTGGTTGACGATGCGATCGCCAAGGGCGCCAAAGTGGTGTGGATGCAGCTTGGTGTGCGCGACGATGCGGCGGCGCGCACGGCGGAGCAGGCCGGCATCAAAGTGGTGATGAACCGCTGCCCGAAAATCGAACTGACGCGGCTGGGCGGGCGCGTGCCGGCCTAACGGCATCATGGATGCGCCGCAGCGGTTTCAGTGTGCACCCAGTCGAGATACGGCGCATAACCGGTGGCAATCGGGATCGCCTCGATGCACGGAACGTCGTAGGTGTGGAGCGCCTTGAGACGGGCGATCAACCGTTCGACGTGCTCAGCCGTCGTCTTCAGGATCAGCAGCGCTTCGTTGTCCTGCTGCATCTCGCCCTGCCACCAATAGAACGACCGCACATGATCGAGCACGTTGGCACAGGCGGCGAGCCGCTCCTTGACGAGCGTGATGCCAATCTCTTCCGCCTGTACGCGCTCGCGCGCCGTCGCGACGACCATCATCACGGTTGTCCCAGACATGCTTTTCTCCCGCCCCTGATGACTTTCACGCGCCCCCGACATCGGGCGTCTATGCGCCCAGTCCACGGATGGCTACCATGGCGCGTCCACACGACGACATCCAGGGGTGGGAGG
>JBAVMB010000176.1:0-7522 GCA_049689615.1 Allostellaceae bacterium | reverse complement strand
GCATTCGCGGTGGTGCCGGGCGCCACATTGTTCCTTCAGTCGGTGCAGGACATCCGCGTCGGCGGCCGGGCATCGAACGCGCTCTACCAATACACGCTGCGCAGCGACGATCTGCAGATGCTCAACGAATGGGTGCCGAAGATCGTCGCCGCGCTGCAAAAGGTGCCGCAGCTCACCGACGTTAATTCCGACCAGCAGGATAAGGGCCTCGAAACCGACCTGGTCATCGACCGCGCCACCGCCGCGCGCCTCGGCCTCAGCGTCAGCGCCATCGACAACACGCTCTACGACGCCTTCGGCCAGCGCCAAGTGTCGACTATCTACAATCCGTTGAACCAGTACCACGTCATCATGGAGGTCGCGCCGCAGTTCTGGCAGAGCCCGGAGACGCTCAAGGATCTGTATGTCAGCATCGCCGGCGGCGCGGTCGGCGGCACGCAAGCGACCAATGCTGTGGCCGGTACGGTCGTGCTCAAGGGCCAAACCAGCGCCGCGGCGGCGGTCGCTGCCGATGCCGCGCGCAATCTCGCGGTCAATTCGATCACCGCCATCGGCAAAAGCGCGGCCTCGACCGGCACCGCCGTCAGCACCAACAAGGAGACGATGGTGCCGCTGGCGACGTTCGCCAGCTTCCGTCCAGGAACCACGCCGCTCGCCGTCAACCACCAGGGACTGTCGGTGGCCTCGACCATCTCCTTCAATCTGGCGCCGGGCGTCGCCTTGGGTCAGGCGGCGACGGTGGTCAACCGGACCATGCTCGAGCTCGGCGTGCCGTCCAACGTCATCGGCAGCTTCCAAGGCACCGCCCAGGTCTTTCAGCAGTCGCTGGCCGCCGAGCCGTTCCTGATCCTCGCCGCGTTGGCCGCGGTCTATATCGTTCTCGGCATGCTCTACGAGAGCTATGTTCACCCGATTACGATCCTGTCGACGCTGCCCTCCGCTGGCGTCGGCGCTGTGCTGGCGCTGATGCTATTCCACACCGAATTCAGCATCATCGCCTTGATCGGTGTCATCTTGCTGATCGGCATCGTCAAGAAGAACGCCATCATGATGATCGCCTTCGCGCTCGATGCCGAACGCAGCCTCGGCCTGTCGTCGCGCGACGCCATCTTTCAGGCGTGCCTGATGCGCTTCAGGCCGATCATGATGACGACGATGGCGGCGATGCTCGGCGCGGTGCCGCTGGCCATCGGCGCGGGCGAGGGCGGCGAGCTGCGCCGCCCGCTCGGCCTCGCCATCGTCGGTGGCCTGATGATCAGCCAGTTGCTGACCCTCTATACGACGCCGGTGATCTATCTCTATCTCGATCGTTTCCGCCTGTGGGGCTTGCGGCAATGGGGCCGTGGCGGCGCCCATCTACCCGGCGGCGCGCCGGTGCCGGGAGAATGACCATGCGCCGCATCCTCGCCCTCGGCTTCGCGTTGGCGCTCGCCGCCTGCTCGGTCGGACCCGACTATCAGCGTCCGCCCGCCCCGGCACCCGCGGCCTACAAGGAAGCCGCGGACTGGAAGCCGGCGACGCCGAAAGCAGCGGCGTCGGGTCAGCCGTGGTGGTCGATCTACGGCGATTCGACGCTCGACCACCTCGAAAGCCAGGTCGACGTCTCGAACCAGAATCTCAAAGCGGTCGAAGCCGCTTATCGCCAGGCGGTTGCGGTCGTCGCCGAAAACCGCGCTGGCTTTTTTCCGTCGATCGGGATCGATCCGGCGATGACCCGGTCGAAGCCAGCGGCTGGATCGTTCGGCAGCGGTAGAATCCGCAACAGTTTCAGCCTGCCGGTGGATGCCAGCTGGGTGATCGACATCTGGGGCCAAGTCCGCCGCACCGTTGAAAGCGCCACCGCCACCGCCCAGGCCGACGCGGCGCAGCTCGCCGCCGCCCGCCTGTCGGCGCAGGCGACGCTGGCGCAGGATTACTTCCAGCTGCGCGTCAACGATGCCCAGCACAAACTGCTCGAAGACACGGTGGCCGCCTACACGCAGCAGCTGCGCATCACCCGCAATAAATACGACGCGGGCAACGTCGCCAAATCCGACATGGCGCAGGCGCAGGCGACGCTCGAGAACACGCGCTCGCAGATGGTGGCACTCGGTGTGGCACGGGCGCAGCTCGAACATGCCATTGCCGTGCTGATCGGCGAGCCGCCGGCATCGTTCGCTCTGGCGTCGACGCCAATGCGACTGACGATGCAAGTGCCAGTGGTGCCCGCCGGCGTGCCGTCGACGCTACTCGAACGCAATCCCACCGTGGCCCAGGCCGAACGCCAGATGGCGGCAGCCAACGCCCAGATCGGCGTCGCCATTGCGGGGTATTTCCCGTCGCTGACGCTCACCGGCAGCTACGGTTTTTCGAGCAGCATGCTCGACACATTGCTACATGCATCGAGCGTCACCTGGTCGTTCGGTCCACAGATTGCGGCCAACGTCTTCAACGGCGGCCTCACCACCGCGCAGGTCGAAGCGGCGCACGCCGCCTATGACGAATCGGTGGCCAATTACCGCCAGACCGTGCTCACCGCGTTCCAGGGGGTCGAGGACAACCTCGCCGCGCTCAAGGTTCTGCAGAATCAGGCGATGGTGCAGGACGTCGCGGTCGGAGCCTCGAGCGAGGCCGAGCGCCTGATCCTGAATCAGTATCTGGCCGGCACCATCGACTATACGAGCGTGGTCACCGCCGAGGCGACCGCGCTCGTCGACCGCGAGACCGCGCTCGCTGTCCTGCAAAGCCGCTTGAACGCCAGCGTGCTGTTGGTCGAGAATCTGGGCGGCGGCTGGAGCAGCGCCGAGTTGCCCGATAGCGCGCTGCCGGTGCCGCCGCCGGGATTTCCGGCCGGGTCCGAGACCAAGGGGTCGCCATGAAGGCGTCGCACCGTATCCGCCAGATTCCAATCGTCATCGACGAAAGCGCGGTTGACGAGGATTTCATCCTCGCCTCCGGTCCCGGTGGCCAGGCCGTGCAAAAGCAGTCCACGGCGGTCAAGCTACATTACGATCTCAACCGCGCCGCCGGCATCGACGAGTATATGAGCCGCCGCCTCAAGACCATTGCCGGCAAGCGGTTCCGTCGCGACGGCGTGCTGGTCATCACCGCGCAGCGCTTCCGCTCGCAGGAGCGCAATCGCGCCGATGCCCGCGCGCGGCTGTGCGAATTGCTGCGGCGCGCCGCGTTCAAGGCCAAGCCACGTTTGCCGGTCGGCCCGACACTTGCCGCCGTGCGCAAGCGGGTCGAGGACAAACGCGTCCACGGCCGCTTGAAACGCTTGCGGCACGTCGCGCCGGGCGAGGAATGACGCAGCGGGTCGCCGGGCCACGGCCGACGGTGTAAGCTTGTGGGTGAGGTTTCCCGGACGAGGCAGCATGGCGGAAGCCGAGTGGGAATTGCCGCCCCAGGCGCAGCCGAACCCGAAAGATTACGGCTACGATCTGGAGCACGCCTTGGCGTCGGTGGTGGGCGTGCGCGCCACCGTACCCGAGGACGCGTTCACGGCGCAGACCCTCGGCACCGAGCGCGCTGGCAACGGCGTCGTCATCCGCGAAGACGGTATCGTCCTAACCATCGGCTACCTCATCACCGAGGCCGAAAGCCTGTGGCTCAACACCGGCGACGGCCGTGCTTTGCCGGGCCACGTCGTTGCCTACGACCAGGAAACTGGCTTCGGCCTGGTGCAGGCGCTCGGTCGCCTCAGCTTGCCGGCATTGCCGGTCGGCCAGTCGGCGAAAGCCCAGGTCGATGACGACGTGGTGGTCGGCGGGGCCGGCGGCCGCGCCCGTTCGCTGGCCGCGCGCATCGCCGCCAAGCAGGAATTTGCCGGCTATTGGGAGTATCTGCTCGACGAAGCGCTGTTCACCGCGCCGGCGCATCCCAATTGGGGCGGCACTGCAGTGATCGACGCCGCCGGCCGGCTCATCGGTATCGGTTCGCTGCATCTGCAGCAGGCGCGCGAACATGGCCGCACCGAGCATCTCAACATGAACGTGCCGATCGACCTGTTGAAGCCGATTTACGACGATCTGCTGACGCTTGGCCGGCCCAACAAGCCGCCGCGGCCGTGGCTCGGCTTCTACGCCACCGAGATCGAGGACCGCGTCGTCGTCGCTTGCCTCAGCAACGACGGGCCGGCACGCCAAGCCGATATGCGCGTCGGCGACATCCTGGTGTCGATCGCCGGCCAGGAGGTCGGCACGCTGGCGGCGCTCTACCGCCGCCTATGGTCGCTCGGCCGCGCTGGCGTCGAAGTGCCGTTGACGCTGCAGCGTGACGGCCGGATGCTGACGGTGACGCCGCGCTCGACGGATCGTTCCGCGCTCCTGAAGAAGGCGCGGCTGCAGTAGCGATTTCGAATCAAGCTGCGCGCGCGGCCGCGATCACCGGTTCCATAGCCGATAGTTCGGCGAGCTTAGCATTGAGCGCGGCGGATTCCGCCGGCCCGAGCGGCACATTAGGCGGCAACATGTTGCGCCACGCCGCATTACCGGTGATCAGGGCCATCGTCTCCTTGATGCCGGGGACCAGAGGATAATCCTGGAATAGCACACGCACCGCGGTCAGCGCCGCTTGCAGCCGGTCGGCTTCAGGCGTCTGCCAATGGCGATAGACCGGCTGCGCCAGCGGCGCGGTGACGTTGACCGCGGCCGAGATCGTGCCGATGCCGCCGGCGCGTAGATTGCTCAGCAGATGCTGCTCGCTGCCGGAGAATACGCCAAGGCCAGGAAACTCCTTGAGCAGCGAGGCAGAATAATTCCAATCGCCGCCGCTGTCCTTCAGGCCGGCGATGGTGTCGCCGAATGTCTGCCGCAGGCGGCGTATCAGCGCCGGTGTGATCGGCACCGCCGAATGCTGCGGGAAGTGATAGAGATAAATCCGCAAACGTGGATTGCCAACACGCTCGATCGCCGCCGCATAGAAATTGTAGAGCCCATCGTCACTCGGATTCTTGTAATAAAACGGCGGCAACATCAGCACACCGGCTGCGCCGGCGCTGGTCGCCTCGCGCGCCAGCTGCACGGCATCGGCAAGCGCGCACGAACCGGCGCCGAAGATACAGCGGTCGATCGGCAGCTTGGTCAGCGCTGTCTCGATGATGCGCATGCGCTGTTTGAGCGATAGCGAGTTACCCTCGCCGGTGGTGCCGAGCGGCGCCAGCCCATCGCAGCCATTCGCCAGCAGCCAGCGGCCGTGGTTGACGAAGGCGCCAAGGTCGGGTTCGAGATTGGCGTTGAACGGTGTCAGGATCGCCGCATAGACGCCGCGCGGTGCGGGCTGCATGTGACCTCGCTGGTTCGACGGCATTTTAAGCGTCAGCGGCGCGAAAATAAATCCCGCGACTCGCGGCGGCCAAGTGCATGTTCTATGCTGCCGCCGGGAGTTCGCTGATGCAAAGCCGCTGGAACGACGACGAAGCCGAAGCAATCGTGACGCGCTACGCCCAACAGGGCGTCGCGCCCGATCTGGCGCTGCGCGTCTACACCTCGCGGCTCTTGGGCCAGGATCCCAAGCTGGTACTGCACGGCGGCGGCAACACGTCGGTCAAGCTGCGCGTGCTCGACCTGCTCGGCGAGGAGGTCGATGCGCTGTGCGTCAAAGGCAGTGGCTGGGACATGGCGAATATCGAGCCCTCCGGTCTGCCGGCTGTGCGCTTGGCGCCGCTGTTGAAGCTGCGCGCGCTCGAACGTCTTGCCGACGAAGACATGGTGCGTGTCCAGCGCGCCAATCTGCTCGATCCTGGTGCGCCCAATCCGTCGGTCGAGACGCTGCTGCACGCCTTCCTGCCGGCGAAATTCATCGACCACACGCACGCCAACGCGCTGCTGAGCCTGGTCGACCAGCCCGACGGTGACAAAATCTGCCGCGAAGTCTATGACGGCCGCTTCGGCATCGTGCCCTATGTCATGCCTGGCTTCGATCTTGCCAGGAAGGCGGCGCGGATCTTCGAGCACGATCCGCGTGTCGAAGGCCTGATCCTGCTGAAGCACGGCATTTTCACCTTCGGCGCGGATGCTCGCGAAGCCTACGAGCGCATGATCGCCGCGGTCAGCGCCGCCGAGGCGCGCATCCAGAAAAAGGGCACGCGGCGCGTCTTTCCGGCGATCACGTTGCCGCAGCGCATCGCCAGCGTCGCCGACGTCGCACCCATCGTGCGCGGCGCCTGCGCGGTCAAGGAGGACAAGATCGAGGGCGCCTGGCGCCGGTTAATCCTAGAATTCCGCACTTCGCCGACGATTCTCGCCTACGCCAACGGCCGCGAGGCGGCGCGCTATTCGCAGACCGGTGTGGTGACGCCCGACCACACCATCCGCACCAAGAACGTGCCACTGCTGATGGCGCCGCCGGACGCTGCCAATCTGGCGCAATTCTATAAGGATGCGGTCGTCGCCGCGAAGGGCTTCATCGAGCGCTATCGCGCGTATTTTGCGCGCAACAACGCGCATCGCGATCCGCCTAAGCGGCCGCTCGATCCGCTGCCGCGTGTCGTGCTGGTGCCCGGTCTCGGCCTGTTCGGCATGGGCCGCAGCCGCAAGGACGCAGTCATCGCCGCCGACATCGCCGAGAATGCCATTGCCGTCATCACCGACGCCGAAGCGCTCGGCCGGTTCGAATCGCTGCCAGAAGACAAGCTGTTCGAGATGGAATACTGGTCGCTGGAACAGGCGAAGCTCAGCAAGGCGGCGGAAAAACCGCTGGCCGGGCAGATCGCGGTGATCACCGGCGCCGCCGGCGCCATCGGCATGGCGACGGCGCGCACCTTCCGCGCGGCTGGCGCCGAGCTGGTGCTACTTGACAAGGACAAAAAGGCGGTCGAAAGCCTGGCTCAACAGCTCGGCGCTCTCGGTCTCGAATGCGACGTTACCGACGACGGCGCGGTGCACGCCGCGTTCACCGCGTGCTGTGCCCGGCTCGGCGGCGTCGACATCGTCGTCTCCAACGCCGGCGCGGCGTGGCAGGGCGCGATCGGCGATCTCGACGACAAGGTGCTGCGCCAAAGTTTCGAGCTCAATTTCTTCTCCCATCAGCGCGTAGCGCGCGCGGCGGTCAAGGTGATGCGCGCTCAGGGCTTCGGCGGCGCGCTGCTGTTCAACGTCTCGAAGCAGGCAATCAACCCCGGCACCGATTTCGGAGCCTACGGTTTGCCCAAGGCGGCGACGCTGCTGCTGGTCCGGCAGTACGCTTTGGAATGCGGCAAGGACGGCATCCGCGCCAACGCGGTCAACGCCGACCGGGTCCGCAGCGGCCTATTGACCAGGGACATGATCGCGTCGCGCGCGCTGGCCCGCGGCGTCAGCGAGCAGGACTACATGCGCGGCAATCTTTTGGGCCGGGAGGTTACGGCCGAGGACGTGGCGGCGGCGTTCCTCTATCACGCGACCGCACTCAAGACGACCGGCGACGTCACGACGGTGGACGGTGGCAACATCGCCGCGGCGCTGCGCTAGGACCGTCGCAAAGCCTTACAGCCGGCGCTGGGCCTGTTTCATAAATCATTGAAAATACTAGTGGTTTCTCCGCGGCACGGGCTTTGCTCTTA
>JBAVMB010000175.1:0-8281 GCA_049689615.1 Allostellaceae bacterium | reverse complement strand
GCACGCCGACGGACTGCGTGCTGCTCGCGGCCAACGGCTTCATGCGCGAGCGCAAGCCCGACCTGATGTTCTCGGGCATCAACGCCGGCGGCAACATGGGCGAGGACGTAATCTATTCCGGCACCGTCGCCGCCGCGCTCGAGGCGACGTTGCTCGGCGTGCCGGCCATCGCCTTCAGCCAGCACGCCTCCAGCGGCGCGGATTTCCACTGGCCGACGGCGGCGAAATACCTGCCGCGGGTCGTCCGCCGCCTGGTGGCGCAGGGCTGGCCGAGCAACACTTTGATCAACGTCAATTTTCCCGATGTACCGCCGTCTCAAGTCAAAGGCATTCATGTCACGGCCCAGGGACGGCGTAAGATCGGCGACAATCTGGTCGAACGGCTCGATCCGCGCGGTCGGCCGTATTACTGGATCGGTCCGATGCGCGACGAACAGCGCACCCGGCGCGGCAGCGACGTCAAGGCGGTGGTCGACGGTTATGTCTCGGTGACACCGGTGTTCTTCGATCTCACCAGCCGGCGCGTGCTGACGCGGCTGCGTCGGGCTTTCCGATGACGCCGGCCGCCGACAAATCCGAAGTGGCGCGGCTGATTATGGAGCTGCGCGGCGAGGGCATCTCGGATCAGCGCATCCTAAATGCCATCGAGCGCACGCCGCGCGAGCTGTTCGTGCCCGCGGCATTCCGCGATCGCGCCTACGAGAATGTCGCCCTGCCCATCGGTCACGGCCAGACCATCAGCCAGCCCTATGTCGTCGCGCTGATGACCCAGGCACTCGATCTCAACGACCGCCACAAGGTGCTCGAAGTCGGCACCGGCTCGGGCTACCAAGCGGCGGTGCTGGCGCGGCTGTGCCGGCGCGTGCTGACCATCGAGCGCCATCGCGCGCTGCTCAAGGAGGCCGAGGCGCGCTTCGCCAAGCTGCGGCTGCACAACGTGACGACGCGCTTCGGCGACGGCACCAAGGGCTGGCCCGAGCACGAGACCTTCGACCGCATCATTGTGACCGCCGCGGCGCCGGAGATTCCGCGCAATCTGCTCGAGCATCTCGCCGAAGGCGGCATCCTGGTGGCGCCGGTTGGGCCGGCGCGGCGCGACCAGAAATTGTTGCGCGTGCGGCGCAAGAATGGCGACCTGGAGATCGAGAATCTCGGCGGCGTCCGATTCGTGCCGCTGGTTGCCGGGCTGCCGCGAGCACGAGAAGGCCTGTCGCGGCCGCCGCGCGCATCATAAACTGCGCGCATGTACTCGCGCGATCGGAGACGGCGCGCTTCCTTATTCGTGCTGGCGCTGGCGACGATCCTCGCCGGTTGCCAGGACGCGCATGTGCGGCTGGGCATGCCGCCTGGTGCCGGATCGCCTGCGCCGCCGGTTACGCAGAATGCATCGCCGCCGCCACCCAATCCTGGAAATATTCCCGGCGGCCTGGTCACCGTCGGTCACGGCGAAACCATCTATCAAGTGTCGCAGCGCACGGGTTCGCCAGTGCGCGATCTGATTGACGCCAATCATTTGCGGCCGCCGTATCGGCTGACAACCGGCCAATTGTTGATTGTACCGCGGACACCAACCCACGTCGTTCAGCGTGGCGAGACGCTGTACACCATCGCCGATGCCGAAGGCGTCGAGCTTTATTCGCTGGCGCGCATGAACGAGGTGACGCCGCCGTTCGTGGTGAGGCCGGGCGAGGTGTTGAAGCTGCCGCCGGCAGTGGCGCGGCCGCTGGCGCCGCCAACGCCGCTACCGGGGCCGCCGCAGGGTAAGCCCGATATCGCGACGGCAACGCTGGCGCCGGTGACGACGCAGCCAGAAGGTGCGCTACCGGCACCGCCGCCACAAAAGCCCGAAGTTGCGAGCCTACCACCGCCGGTGCAAGCGCCTGCTGCATCTGCGCCGCCGCCGCCCGCCACTCAATCGCCGGAAGCTGCCCTACCGGTACCGCCAGCGCGCGGCGGCCGTTTCCTCTGGCCCGTGCAGGGCAAGGTTATCGGTAATTTCGGCACGACGGCGTCGGGCACGCATAACGACGGCATCAACATCGCAGCGCCCAAAGGCACGCCCGTGCGCGCCGCCGATTCCGGCGTCGTCGCCTATGCCGGCAACGAGCTGCGCGGTTACGGCAATCTGGTTCTGATCAAGCATACTGGCGGCTGGATGACTGCGTACGCGCACAACGAAGTGCTATTGGTGAAACGCGGCGACGTGGTGAAGCGCGGTCAGGAAATCGCCAAGGTCGGTGCCAGTGGCATCGTCAGCCAGCCGCAGCTCCATTTCGAAGTCCGCCGCGGCACGCAAGTGCTCGATCCGAGCCAATACCTGTCGGCCGATCAGGCGAGTATTGGGCGCTAGCGCGCTTCGAGTTTCTTGCCGAGCCGGCCGGCCAAGTCCTGGATGTACTGCCACGCGACGCGGCCGGAGCGCGCGCCGCGCGTGATCGCCCATTCCTGCGATTCCGCTTTGAGCTTGTCGGCCGGATAGTCGAGGCCGTAGCGCTTGGCATAGCCGCGGATCATCGCCTGATAGGTTTCCTGGTCGCAGGCGTGGAAGCCGAGCCACAAGCCGAAGCGGTCGGAGAGCGATACTTTTTCCTCCACCGCTTCGCCCGGCATGATCGCGGTCGAGCGCTCGTTCTCGATCATGTCGCGCGCCAATAGGTGGCGGCGGTTGGACGTGGCGTAAAGCACGACGTTGTCCGGGCGGCCTTCGATGCCGCCTTCGAGCACCGCCTTGAGCGATTTGTAGCTCGCGTCCTGTGCGTCGAACGACAGGTCGTCGCAGAACAGCACGCAGCGCCGCTTGGTGGTGCGTAGCTTGGCCAGCAGGACGGGCAGGGACGGGATGTCCTCGCGGTGGATCTCGACGAGCACGAGCGACCGTGGCCGCTCCTTGTTGATCGTGGCGTGCACCGCCTTGACCAGCGACGACTTGCCCATGCCGCGCGCGCCCCACAGCAGCACGTTGTTCGCCGGCAGGCCCTTGGCGAAGCGCTGCGTGTTGTCGAGCAGGATGTCGCGTACGCGCTCGACGCCCTGCAGCAGGTCGATCTCGACGCGGTTCACCGTCTGCACTGGCTCGAGCCAGTGGCCTTCGGCGTGCCAGACGAAGGCATCGGCGGCCTCGAAATCGACCGCTGGATGGGCCTTCGGCGCGATCCGTTCGAGGGCGTCGGCAATGCGTTGTAGCAGCGTGTCGTGGCTCTTGTCGGCGCTCATGGAAGGGGCGGTAAGCCTTTGGCAGGGAGGGAAAAATTCGCCGCGACCCTAAGCGCGCGGGCGCGCGCCGTCAACAGCGCCCTCGCCTTGCGCTTTCAACCCAAGTCCATTACCAATGCGCTCCACATCGCGCGGGAGTCCGATATGTTCTTGATTTCGCCGGCCTATGCGCAAGCGGCCGGAGGCAGCAGCACGAGTGCCATCATGCAGATGGCGCCACTGGCGCTGATCTTCGTCGTCTTCTATTTCTTCCTCATACGGCCGCAACAGAAGAAGGCGAAAGAAACCAAGGCGATGCTCGAAGCCGTTCGCCGCGGCGACCGCGTCGTCACCGGCGGCGGCATCATCGGCACCGTCGCCAAGGTGGTGAACAACGACGAGGTCCTGATCGACATCGCCGAAAATACCCGCGTTCGCGTCGTCCGCAGCACGATCGTCAACGTGCTTGCCAAAACCGCGCCGGCGGCTAGCGCCAAGAGCGACAAGGACAATGACAGCGACGACGGCAGCGACGACGCCGCGGCCAAGGACGAAACCAAGGGCAGCGCCAAAGCCGGCGGCTAACGCATGCTGTATTTCCAGACGTGGAAGATCGCCCTCATCCTGGCGGTTTGTGCGCTAGGGGTCATCTTCACGGTGCCCAACGCCTTCTCGCCGCAGACGGTCGAAAGCTGGCCGAGCTTCTTCCCGAAGCATCAGGTCAGCCTTGGCCTTGATCTGCGCGGCGGCTCCTACCTTCTGCTTGAGGTCGACACCGCGTCAGTCGAGCGCGACCGGCTCAACAGTCTGGTCGACGAGCTGCGCACTGCGATGATCGCCGATCACCTGGGCTACACCAATCTCGGCGTCGCCGGTGATCACGTCGCGGTCAAGCTGACCGATGCGTCGAAATACCAGGAAGTGCACGACGCCGTCGTCAAGTTCGATCCCGATCTCCAGTTCGCCAGCGAGTCCGACGGCACGATCACGCTGAAGCCGACTCAGGAAGCTGTCCTGGCGCGGCAACGCTCGGCCGTCGAACAGTCGATCGAAATCGTCCGCCGCCGCATCGACGAGACCGGCACGCGCGAGGCGACCATCCAGCGCGAAGGCGACAAGCGTATCCTGGTCGAATTGCCGGGCATCAGCAATCCCGAGCACGTCAAGGCGCTGCTCGGCAAGACCGCGCGGCTGACCTTCCAGATGGTCGATCCTAATGCCTCGACCGACGAAGCGCGTGCCGGCCGTGTGCCACCGGGCGACGAGTTCCTGCCGGCGGCGGAGACTCGTCCGGGTCTGCCGAGCGGTTATGTTGTGCGCCGCCGCATCCTGGTGTCGGGCGACATGCTCACCGATGCGCAGCCGACCTTCCAGGAAAACGAGCCGGTGGTGTCGTTCAAGTTCGATTCCGTCGGCGCGCGGCGCTTCGCCGAGGCCACCAAGGAGAATGTCGGCAAGCTCTTCGCCATTGTCCTCGACAACAAGATAATCAGCGCGCCGGTGATCCGCGAACCGATCCTGGGCGGGCAGGGCGTCATCAGCGGCAGCTTCACTGTGCAATCGGCAAACGATTTAGCGCTGCTTCTGCGCGCCGGCGCGCTGCCGGCGCCGCTCACCGTGATCGAAGAGCGGAGCGTCGGACCCGATCTCGGTGCGGACTCGATCCGCGAAGGCACGACGTCGTGTGTGGTCGGCGTCATCCTGGTCGTGGTGTTCATGGTCGTATTCTATGGCCTGTTCGGAATCTTCGCCGACGTCGCGCTGTTCTTCAATTTATGCATCATGATGGCGGCGCTGACGCTCTTGGGCGCGACGCTGACGCTGCCGGGCATCGCGGGCATCGCGCTGACCCTGGGCATGGCCGTCGACGCCAACGTGCTGATCTACGAGCGTATTCGTGAAGAGGTGCGCGGCGGCCGCTCGCTGATCTCCTCGCTTCAGGCCGGCTTCGAACGCGCCTTCGGCACCATCGTGGACAGCCACGTGACCACGCTGGTTGCGGGCGCGTTGATGTTTTGGCTTGGCTCCGGTCCGGTGAAGGGTTTCGCCGTAACCTTGAGCATCGGTGTGCTAACGTCGCTATTCTCGGCCATCCTGGTGACGCGCCTGCAGATCGTCACCTGGCTACGCCGCTTCAAGCCCAAAGTGATTCCGATTTAGGTCCGCGCCGATGTTTCGCCCGCTCATCGTCATCCGCCGCATCCCCAACATCGACTTCATGGGGATGCGCATGTTCGGCTTCGCGCTGTCGGCGGTCATGACGATCGGCTCGATCGTGCTGTTCGGAGTCAACGGCCTCAACTATGGCATCGATTTTTCCGGCGGCATCGTCATCGAGGCGCGCACGCCGCAGCCGGCCGACCTGTCGGCGATGCGCACCAAACTCGACAGCCTTGGCGTCGGCCAGGTCGCGCTGCAGGGGTTTGGCGGGCCTAATGACGTGATGATCCGCGTGCAACGCCAGCCCGGCGGCGATGAAGCGCAGGAGCAGGCGGTCACCAAGGTCAAGCAGGCGCTCGGCCCCGGCATCGATTATCGCAGCACCAACGTCGTCGGGCCGACCATCGGCGGCGAACTGATCCGCGCCGGCACCATCGCCACCATCCTGGCGCTGGTTGCCATCGCGATCTACGTCTGGTTCCGCTTCGAATGGCAATTCGGTATCGGCGCGATGTTGTCGACGCTGCATGACACGATCACGACCGTCGGTCTGTTCGCGCTGTTTCAGATCGAATTCAATCTGACGACGTTGGCGGCGATCCTGACCATCGCCGGCTATTCGATCAATGACACGGTGGTGATTTACGACCGCGTGCGCGAGACGATGCGCCGCTACAAGACGATGGATTTCTCGACCCTCATCAACAAGAGCCTCAACGAGACGCTGTCACGCACCATCTTGACGGTCAGCACCACGGCGCTGGCGGTGCTGTCGCTGTTCCTGTTCGGCGGCCAGGTGCTGCACGGCTTTTCGATCGCGATGCTGTGGGGCATTGTCGTCGGCACCTATTCGTCCCTCTTCATCGCTGCGCCGATGCTCTATTACATCCGACCCAAGGGCGTGCACGGTCGCGAACCTGGGACGTCGCAGACGGCGGCGGCCAACACGCCGCCCGGAGCCAAGACCGGGGCGCCGTGACCGATGTCACGCCCCTGATACCCGCCGGGCGCCAAGTCGTCGACAGTTACGGGCGCAACGGTTTCCATGTCAGCGGCGTCGCCTACAAAGGTGCCATCCTCGTCACCGCCGAAGCCACCGTCGCGTGGCCGGTCCGGTCGCTTGCGGAGGTAACGCTCGAAAGTTTCAACATTTTGTTCGGTCGCGGCATCGAGATCCTGCTGCTCGGTTGCGGCGCGCGCATGACGCCGGTGCCGGTCGCGCTGCGTGCGGCGCTCAAAGCCAAGGGCATGGTGATGGACCCGATGGATACCGGTGCCGCGTGCCGCACATATAACGTGCTGCTGGCCGAGGAGCGGCGCGTCGCCGCCGCATTGTTACCGCCAGGTTAACCACGCGGCCTTGACGGACATGGCGGGAGTCGCCAGTTTGCGGCCGCTCGTTCGCAGGATCCCGGGTTAGGCGGCGCCGGAGCGTCTGTCCCGATGAGAATCGCCGGGAGGCAAGGGAGCATGGCGTCGGTCGCCGAAGCCGAGAATTTCACGCCGTCATTGCTGGCAGCGCTGGTGCGGACACACGACCGCGACCGCTTCGCCACCGCAATATTCGCGCCCGAGGATCGCCGCAACAATCTGTTCGCGCTCTACGCCTTCAATTACGAGCTCGCCAAGGTGCGCGAGAGCGTGCGCGAGCCGATGATGGGCCGCATCCGATTGCAATGGTGGCGCGACACGCTCGCCGAGATCGCCGCCGGTCAGCCGCCGCGCCAGCACGACGTGGCTGAGCCGCTGGCGCGCGTTATTCGCAGGCACCAGCTTTCGCAATCGACGCTGACGCGGATGATCGACGCGCGCGAACAGGATCTGCTGCCCGATCCGCCAACGACCTTCACCCAGCTCGAGGATTACGTCGATGCCACCGGCGGTGGACTCAATTATCTGGCGTTGCAGGTGCTGGCGGCGAAAGACAATACGGGCGCGGCAGCGACTGCGGCGCGCCATGTCGGCGTCGCATACGCGCTCGCCGGCGTGTTGCGCGCCACCGCGTTCAACGCCCGCTTCGGCCGCTCGCTGGTTCCCACGGAACTCGATCCTGGCCGGCATGCATTGGGTACCAAGACGACGCCGGCGCTGGCTGATGCCGCCGCGACCATTGCCGCGGCCGCACATACCCGGCTCGACAAGGCGCGCACGCTGGTCGACGAGGTTCCCGAGGCGGCGCTGCCGGTGCTCTTGCCGGCCGTGGTGGCGGAGCGCTGGCTGACGCAGATCGAGAATGCCGACTACGACCTGTTCTCGCCGCGGATTACGCGACCCGACCCCTGGCGCAGCCTGCGGCTGTTCCTGGCAGCCCGGCGCGGCCGCATCTGAGCGGGCTTCAGCTCAGGGTTGCCGTGCAGTGCGGGCAGCGCGTTGCCTTAAGCGCGATTGTCGAGACGCAATAGGGACATTCCTTGGTGGTCGGCGCGGCCGCCTGTGCCGGCGCGAGCTTGGCGGTCATGTGATTGATCTGCCGTACCAGCAGAAACACGGCGAAGGCGACAATGATGAAATTGACCACAGTATTAATGAATTCGCCGTAGTTGAGCGTCGCGGCGCCCGCTGCCTTGGCGGCCGCGATGGAATCGTAATGCGTGCCGCTCAGGTTGATGAACAGGCTGGAAAAATCGACCTTGCCAAGCAGCAGACCGATCGGCGGCATGATTAGGTCGTTCACGAGTGAGTTCACGATCTTGCTGAAGGCGGCGCCCATGATAAAACCGACGGCGAGGTCAACGACGTTGCCCCGCATCGCAAATTCGCGGAATTCCTTGAGCATCGGGTCCCTCCACAGTTTCGTCCTGTCAGCTTGGGCGAAACCGCGGCGCGGCGCAATCGGCTGGCGGTAAGGATGCGTGGAGACTAGGCCCGCTTGCGCTTCTTCTCGGAATAGCGCCCCAGATAGGCCTTGAGATATTCGCCGGTATAGCTG
>JBAVMB010000174.1:0-4407 GCA_049689615.1 Allostellaceae bacterium | reverse complement strand
TCCGCGGAGTCGGCGACGACCACGACCGGCGCCAGCGCGGCGGCCTTGTCCTTCAGCTCGGTCAAAATACGGGCGGCGAGCTTCGGCCCGACGCCGTCGGCGCGCGTGATCGACGCCTTGTCCTGCGCGACGATCGCAGTGGCAAGCTCCGCCGGTGCCAGCGTGCTGAGTATCGCCATAGCGATGCGCGCGCCGACGCCCTGGACCGACAGCAGCAGCCGGAACCAGGCGCGTTCCGCTTCGTCGAGAAATCCGAATAGGTGGATGTGATCCTCGCGTACGTGGGTTTCGATGTAGAGCCGCAGCGGCTCGCCGCGCACCGGCAGGCGACCGAGGCTGCGCGCCGAGCAGAAGACGTGGTAGCCGACGCCGTTGACGTCGAGCACGAGACTGTCGGCCGCGACCTGATCGAGCCGGCCGGCGAGCATTGCAATCATCGCCGCACCTCGCTCGCCAGCGCGCGGACGGCCCAGGCTTGCGCGCTGCGCGCATGATGCGCGTGGCAGATGGCAACGGCCAGCGCATCGGCGGCGTCGGCGGACGCGTGGGCTCCAGGCAGCAGCTTGCCCACCATCAAGGCGATCTGGCGCTTCTCGGCATGACCGAATCCGACCACTGTTTTCTTGATCAGGTTCGCTGAATATTCGTGCACCGGCAGGCCGCGTTCGGCCGGCGCCAGCAACACGACACCACGCGCTAGGCCCAGCTTCAGCGTCGACGACGCATTGCGATTGACGAAGGTTTCCTCGACCGCCGCCGCCGCCGGCGCATAGCGATCGAGCACCGCCGCAAGTCCGCGAAAAAGTTCCGCGAGCCGCTGCGCCAGCGTGCCGGTATCCGCCACCGCGATGACGCCGCAAGCGACGTGATGCAGCCGATTGCCCTCGGCGTCGATGACGCCCCAGCCGGTTCGGCGCAGGCCCGGATCGAGACCGATGAGCCGCATGATCCGTTCAGCGACCGCGTTCCGGCGAATTCACGCGCTCAACCGCGCCATGATGTCGTCGGAAACTTCGAAATTGGCGAAGACGTTCTGCACGTCGTCGTTGTCCTCCAATGTCTCGAGGAGCTTGAATAGCGCATCGGCATCGTCGTGGCCGACCGGCGCATTGGTCTTCGGGCGCCAGACCAGCCGCGCGGAACTCGGCACGCCGAACTTACGTTCGAGCCGATCGCGCACCGCATTGAATTCGTCGGGCGCGCAAGTCACGACCCGATCGTCGCCTTGAATCTCAGCGTCGTCGGCGCCAGCCTCGACCGCGGCTTCGAACAGCACATCGAAATCGACGGTGGCGGGAAACACCACCTGCCCGACGCGATCGAACAGGAAGCTGACGCTGTTGCTCTCGCCGAGATTGCCGCCCGCTTTGGTGAATGCGGCGCGGATCTCGCTCGCGGTGCGATTGCGGTTATCGGTCAGCGCTTCAACGATCACCGCCACGCCGCCCGGGCCGTAGCCCTCGTAGCGCACTTCCTCGTAATTCTCCGTCTCGCCGCCACCGCTGCCGCGCTTGATCGCGCGTTCCATCGTGTCGCGCGGCATATTGGACTCCTTGGCGGCCATCACCGCGGCGCGCAGCCGCGGATTGGCGTCCGGATCGGACGAGCCGGTCTTGGCCGCCGTGGTCAGTTCGCGAATGATCTTGGTGAAGACCTTGGCGCGCTTTTTGTCCTGCGCGCCTTTGCGATGCATAATGTTCTTGAATTGGGAATGCCCGGCCATCTGCCAATCCGGCGACAAAGTGGTTTCGCCCCGACCATACCATATCGAGTGAATCGACAGCCATCTGACCGCGCTTGTCCCCGCGATCATTGAGCCGAGGCAATATGGCAGGATTACGGCGTGCGGCTACGAAGATGACAGCGCGCGCGCCGCGGTTTCCATCTCGTGCGGCCAGGCCGGCATCAACTTTCCGCCGATTCGCACCGGCGCGATTCGGCGCGCCAAGCCGGTGGCGTCGTCGGTTTCGACGACCGCGCCGCAGACGGTCGCCTCGCCTTCGGCGACCTGCAGCCGTTCGACCGGCATCTTCTTGACGAAGCGCGCAATGGCGCCAGCGCTCTGCATGCCGATGACGGAATCGTAATCGCCGCACATGCCGACGTCGCTCATATAGGCGGTCCCTGCCGGCAGGATGCGCTGGTCGGCGGCCGGCACGTGGCTGTGGGTGCCGAGCACCGCGGAGGCCCGGCCGTCGCAGAAATAGCCCATGGCAGTCTTTTCCGATGTCGCTTCGCCGTGGAAATCGATCAGCGCCGCATCGACCGCGCCGAGCGGATATTCGTCGAACAGTTTGCCGACCGCGGCGAACGGATCGTCGATCGCGTCCATAAACAGGCGGGCCATGGCGTTGACCACCAGCACCTTGCGCCCGTCGTGCGTCGCAAATACGCCGTGGCCGCGGCCGGGCGTGCCGGCCGGAAAATTCACCGGCCGGAGCAAACGCGGATCGCCGGCGATATAGGAGATGATCTCGCGGCGATCCCAAACGTGATTGCCCGTGGTAATGACGTCGCAGCCCGCGGCATAGAGTTGCTCGCAGATCTTGTCGGTGATGCCGAAGCCATGCGCCGCGTTTTCGCCGTTGACGACGACGAGATCGAGACCGAGCGCACGCCGCAGGCGCGGCAGCTCGGCGACGACCGCATCGCGACCGGCGCGTCCGACCACGTCGCCGCAGAGCAGCAATCTCATGCCGGAGCCCTCAACCCTTGCGCTCGCGGAACCACAGCACGCCGCGTTCGGTGATCACCGCATCGAGCGGCGCGTCGGTCGCCTCGTGCGGCAGCTCGCGTTCCTGCTGAATAGAGAAAGCCAAGCCGACCGCGAGCAGCTTGGAGTTTTGCGCGCGCAAGCCCGGCAGCGTGCGATCGTAATATCCGGCGCCGGTGCCGAGACGATGGCCCCGGCTGTCGAACGCCACCAGCGGCACGAACACAACTTCCGGAACGATTTCAGGCGACGACGGCAGCGGCGCCGGCAGGCCCTGCGCATCGGGTGTCACCGGATCGTCCGGCGCCCAGGCGCGAAAGACCAACGGCGCATTCTTCGCCGTGACGACCGGCAGCGCCAAACGGTAGCCGCCATTGCGCAGCGATTTAAGCGCCGGTAGCGGATCGATCTCGGAACCGCGTTGAAGGTAGCCGGCGACGATGCAGCGCGACGGCAGATAAAGCCCCGCAAGAAAGTTGCTGAGCTGAGCGGCGATCAGCGCGCCGGTGGCGCGGTAGGCCACGGCGCGGCGTTCGCGCGCCTGCGCCCGAAGGCTTGCTTTCAGCGCGGCGGTGTCTGCGAGTGTGTTTGGGCTCATGTGATGAAATGCGCGGAATTCAAAGTGAGGATGGAGCCGCGTCGGCCGTCGGCCTTGACGAACCCTCGTGGCCCGCTAACGCAGGTGGGAACCATATGCCGAAGCCACAGCTCCGGTAGGGACAGTCCCCGAGGTGTCGATATCGGCCCCGGGGTTTCATGCGCCTAACGCACCGCGCAGCCCCATCCTCGTGTTGCTATAATTGGGTTGCTTCGAGACGCGCTGCAACCGTTTCGATGCGCAAAGCCAAACGTTCGATGCCATTGGCCAGCGTTTCTTCGTCGACGCCCGCGGCGGGGCCGTTCGACGCGCCGCGCGCGCGGCGCAACGTTTCGCGCGCCTCGCTGAGTTCGTCTGCCAGCATTAGGGCCGCCATGACCAGCAATCGCGCCTCGCCGGCTTGCGGCGCATCCTTGGCGAAGCCGACGACTTTGGCGTCGATGCTGCGGCCGAGCTGCCGCACGCGGTCTTCTTCGCCCGGCTCGCAAGCGATGGTGTAGGAGCGGCCGTTGATGGCGACGGTTACCTGCGGCATTAGCCCTCCAGCACCCGGTCAAGACGGCTGATCACGGCGTCGATCCGCGCGGCGACATCGGCCGGACCCTTACCGGATGGCGAATCGGCCTGCCCCGTCGCCCGGCCGGAAACGCTGGCAACCGCCGATTCGAGGCGAACCACGGCCTGTTCAAGCCGGCCAGCCGCCTGTTCGAGTCGCCCCACGTCCTAGGCCCCCTGAGTGAAACCGCGAGTCTAGGCGGTTTGTAAAGGAAACGTCAACGCACACAGGCACTTATTGTGCGATTCCGGTAACGGAGCATTAACCATTAAATTGTCTTATAGTCGCAACTAATGGCGACAATGTAAGGAGCCAGGCCTGATGACGGCGTCCGCTCTCTGGCAATTCAACCAGCTTTCCCCGGAAGCGCGCAACGCCGCCGAAGGCACCGCACGCGCCGCTAATATGCCGCTGGCGCAGTGGCTCGGTCGGCTGATCGCCGATACCGCCGCCGCCGAAGGCGTCGCATTGGGCGCCGCACCTCGCGTTGTCGCACCGCCGCCACCGCAACCGCGCGCCGTCGTGCAGCCGCTGCCGGTT
>JBAVMB010000173.1:0-1627 GCA_049689615.1 Allostellaceae bacterium | reverse complement strand
GCCATAGGCCGCCGCCTCGACGTGCTGGCGGAGTTTCTCGATGCCGCGTTTTTCCAGCGCCGAAACCGCGAACACCGGCGCCGCTGCGCCCGCTGGCCGTAGCAGCCGCAAGGCATGGCTGTATTCGGATGCGGCGCGCTGCGCCGCCGGTGCCAGGTCGCCGTCGGCCTTGTTGACCGCCAGCACATCGGCAACCTCGACAATGCCTTTCTTGATGCCTTGCAGCTCGTCGCCGGCGCCCGGTGCGATCATCAACACGCAGAGATCGACCAGATCAGAAACCGCGGTCTCGCTCTGGCCGACTCCGACGGTCTCGACGATGACGAGATCGAAGCCGGCGGCTTCGCACAGCCACACCGCTTCACGTGTGCGCCGAGCAACGCCGCCGAGCATCGGTCCCGCGGGCGACGGCCGGATGAACGCGTCTTTCTGACGCGCGAGATCGCCCATGCGCGTCTTGTCGCCGAGGATCGAGCCCCCGGTCGTCTTGGAAGAAGGATCGACAGCCAGCACGGCGACGCGCCGGCCGGCGGCGAGACTCATCAGGCCGAAGACTTCGATGAAGGTGGACTTGCCGACTCCGGGCGCGCCGGTGACGCCGAGCCGCAGGCTATTGCCGCTCGCCGGCAGGATGGCGGTGAGCAGCGCGTCGGCCGCGTCGCGGTGATCGTCGCGTGTCGATTCGACTAAGGTAATGGCCTGCGCCAGCGCGGTGCGGTCGCCGGCTTGGACGCGCGCGGCAAGGCCGGCCGGATCGATCATCTACTCCGCAACCGCGGCGACGGCGGCGAGTGCGGCGGCACGTTCGTCGGCTTCAAGCTGGCGGCGCCACATCGCGGCATAGAGGCCATCTTTCGTCAGCAGCGCCGCGTGCGTGCCGCGCTCGACAACGCGGCCGTGCTCGAGCACCAAAATCTCGTCGGCGTGCACGACAGTCGAAAGCCGGTGCGCGATCATCAGCGTCGTACGATTGGCGGCGACTTCCTCGAGACTGGTCTGGATCTCGCGCTCGGTCTTGGTGTCGAGCGCCGAGGTCGCTTCGTCGAACACCAGGATTCGCGGCGCCTTGAGCATGACGCGGGCGATGGCGACGCGTTGCTTTTCGCCGCCCGACAGCTTCAAACCGCGCTCGCCGACCTGCGTCTTGTAGCCATCGGGCAGCGCGGCGACGAAATCGTGGATGCGCGCGACGCGCGCCGCGGCATCGATCTCGTCCTGGCTCGCGCCCGGCTTGCCGTAGCCGATGTTGTAAGCGATCGAATCGTTGAACAGCACGGTGTCCTGCGGCACCACGCCGATGGCACGGCGCAGGCTCGCCTGCGTCACGTCGCGGATATCCTGGCCGTCGACGCGGATCGCGCCATGGTTGACGTCGTAGAAACGGAACAGCAGCCGCGACACCGTTGATTTGCCGGCGCCCGACGAGCCGACGATGGCGAGCGTGTGGCCCGGCGGCACGCGGAACGACACGTCGTCGAGGATCGGCCGGCGCGGATCGTAGGCGAACGAGACGTGATCGAAGACGATTTCGCCGCGCGCCACGGCAAGCGCCGGCGCCGCCGGTTTGTCGACAACTTCGGGCTCCACATTCAGCAGCCGGATCATCGATTCGAGATCGGTGAGCGAC
>JBAVMB010000172.1:0-6599 GCA_049689615.1 Allostellaceae bacterium | reverse complement strand
ACGCAAAGGACGGACGGAAAGTACGCTCGGTTGCCGGTTGCGGGCCGCGGCGCGGTTCGCCGCCCGGTTGGGCTTCGCCACCTTGAGGCAGCGTCTCGCCGTGCCGGCCGCGTCCGCCACGGCGTCCGCGCCGACGTCGACGGCGGCGGTGGCTGCCATCGCCTTGGCCGTGGTCGTGATTCTCGACGGGGCCGCGATCGGCAGTCGGCTCGGCTTCCGCTCCAGTGTCGGCAAAGGCCTGGGCTGCCGCAGGGAGTGCTTCCTCACCGGCGCCGCCGACTTCGGCAGCTTCCTCGTCTGCGGGCGCCGGAGGCGCCATCGTAACCGGCAGTGCCGCGACCTCGGCCGGCGTCAGCGCACGCATGCGTTCGAGCTTGTATTGGGGCGGAATGAGGGCCGTGTCGGTCTTGATGAAGACCCGCATGCCGCAGCGCATTTCGATCTGCTGCAGCGTCGCGCGCTTCTGGTTGAGGATATAAAGTCCGACTGCTTCGGGCACGGTGACGGTGATTTCGGCGGAGCGACGGCGCACGCCTTCCTCCTCGATCGCGCGCAGCACATGCAGCGCGGTCGATTCGGTCGAACGGATGTAGCCGGTGCCGCCGCAATGCGGGCAAGGCTGCGTCGAGGTTTCAAGCAACGACGGCCGCAGACGCTGCCGCGACAATTCAAGCAGGCCGAACGGACTGATGCGGCCGATCTGGATGCGCGCGCGATCCTGGCGCATCGCCTCCTTGAGCCGGCGTTCGACGGCATGCTGATTGCGCGAGACCTCCATATCGATGAAGTCGATGACGATGAGGCCGGCAAGATCGCGCAGCCGCAACTGACGGGCGATCTCGTCCGCGGCTTCAAGATTGGTCTTGGTCGCCGTTTCTTCGATGTTGCGCTCGCGCGTCGAACGTCCCGAATTGACGTCGATCGAGACCAGTGCCTCGGTCGGGTTCATGACAATGTAGCCGCCCGACTTGAGCTGAACCGTCGGTGAGTGGATGGCGTCGAGCTGTGCTTCGATCGGGTAGCGCTGGAACAGCGGCACGTTGGGGTCGCGGTAAAGCTTCACCCGCCGGGCGTGGTCCGGCATCAGCATCTGCATGAACGAGCGCGCGTTCTGATGGCCGGCCTCGCCGTCAACGACGATTTCCTCGATGTCGCGGCTGTAAAGGTCGCGAATCGCACGCTTGATTATGTTGCCTTCCTCGTAGATCAGCGCGGGTGCGGTCGATTTGAGTGTCAGCTCGCGGATGTCGTCCCACAGCCGGCGGAGGTATTCGAGATCGCGCTCGATCTCGGGCTTGGAGCGTTCGCTGCCGGCAGTGCGGACGATCACGCCCATGCCTTCCGGCACTTCGAGATCGCCCATCAGCTCTTTTAGCCGGCGGCGATCGTTGGCGCTGGTGATCTTGCGCGAAACACCGCCGCCGCGTGGCGTGTTCGGCATTAGCACGCAATAGCGGCCGGCGAGGGAGATATAGGTCGTCAGCGCCGCGCCCTTGTTGCCGCGCTCTTCCTTGGTGACCTGCACCAGCATGATCTGGCGCCGCTTGATCACTTCCTGGATCTTGTAATGCCGGAATGGCCGGCGGATCGGCCGCCGCGCTTCTTCGATTTCGTCGCCGCCCAGCGTCTCGACGCTGGTTTCCGCCGGTGGCGTCCCGGTTTCGCCGGTGGGCGTGCTTTCGGCTGACGACCCCTGATCGGTCGTCAGCGCGTCGCCCGGAACCTCGACAAACGCGCCGGCTTCGATTTGAGCCGGTTCGGCGTCGTCGAGAGGCGCGGGCATGGATTCGTCAGTACCGACTGGAGCGTCATCCTGATCGAGGTCGTTATGGCTGAACATTTCCGGCTCGACGGCTTCGATTTCCGCCGAATGGTCACCTGCATCGACCGGCTCGCTCATAAATTGTTCGGGCGGCGCTTCGAGCGCAGCAGCCTCATGCGTCTCGACTGACTCGACCGGTTCGGCCGGCACGTCGAGACCCGCCTCTTCGCGTTCCTCTTCGCGCTGGTTTTCAGCCGCCTCCGCGACGCGCTCGGCCTCGAGCGCGGCTTCGCGGTCGGCCATCGGGATCCGGTAATAGTCGGGATGAATTTCGTTGAAGGCGAGGAAACCGTGGCGGTTGCCGCCATACTCTACGAACGCCGCCTGCAGCGACGGCTCAACGCGCGTCACCTTGGCGAGGTAGATGTTTCCCTTGATCTGCTTCTTAGTCGAGGTTTCGTAGTCGAATTCGACGAGCCGATTGCCGTCGAGCACCACGACCCGGGTTTCTTCCGGGTGCGCGGCATCGATAAGCATGCGTTTGGTCATGGAATACTCCGAGGTGCGCGCGCGCGCCCGCGCGAAGAACGGGCGGCGGCGTCAACCTGATGGCTGCGAAGCTGGCGGCACAACCCGTTCGATCTTCGAGCCGGGCTGGAGCGAGATACATTTCAAGGCTCTCTGGCTGCCGCAGGCCGGCCACAGGCCGGCGCAGGCTTCTAGGTTTGATCAAACCGCGTGGTCCTTTGGCGTCCCGGCGGGGTGCGTCGCCGCATCCCGAACCGCCGCGTCGCCCTCTTCGGCCTGGGGCCGGAAGCGGACTGCAGTATTTCGCACCGGCAGGATATCAGGCGGTACCGCACCGCGGCAACCGCCTCGTGCACCTCGATGCGGCGGAAATCCGCGGTCTACGGCGGCCGTGCTGCTTTTGGTCTTGGAAAGCCGGCGTGATCGGGCCATAAAACCAGCGTGAGATCGCGCGTCGACCGCACGGATCGCGGACGCCGATTGGCGGCAATGGCGCCCGGACGATGACCAAACTCTTCAAGATCCTGTTCGTTCTGGTGCTGTTCGGCGGCATCGTCGGTGCCGGCGTGGCCGGTCTGGCCGTCTGGTATTTCGGCCGCGATTTGCCGGATTACCAGCAGCTCGCGAATTATCAGCCGCCGGTGGTGACGCGCGTCTATGCCGGCGACGGCCGGCTGTTGGCTGAATATGCCACGGAAAAGCGCGTCTTCGTGCCCGTGGGCGCGATGCCGCCGCTGGTGATCCACGCCTTTTTGGCGGCCGAGGATCGCAATTTCTATTCGCATCCCGGCGTCGATCCGCTGTCGATGGTGCGCGCCGCGATCACCGACCTCTTCCGGCTGGCCGAGCATCGCCGGCCGGCGGGCGCGTCGACCATTACGCAGCAGGTGGCGAAAAATTTCCTGCTGAACAACGAGCTCTCCCTGAAGCGCAAGATCCGCGAGGCGCTCATCGCCATCCGTATGGAACAGGTGATGAGTAAGGACCGCATTTTGGAGCTTTATCTCAACGGCATCTATCTCGGCGGCGGCACGTATGGCGTCGCGGCCGCGGCGCTGAACTATTTCAACAAGCCGCTCGACCAATTGAGCGTCCAGGAGGTGGCATTCCTCGCCGCCTTGCCCAAGGCGCCGAACAACTACGATCCGCGGCGCCACCCTGAGGCTGCCAAGGATCGCCGCGATTGGGTGATCGACCGTATGGCGGATGCCGGGTTCATAACCGCGCAACAGGCGCGGGCGGCCAAGGCCGAGCCGATCGAATTGCATCAGCGCGACGCAACGGAGATGGCGCACGCCGAATATTTCAACGAAGAGGTACGTCGTGAGCTGATCGATCGCTATGGCGAGCGCAAGGTTTACGAGGGCGGCTTGTTGGTGCGGACCAGCCTCGAACCGACGCTCCAGGCGGCTGCCGACAAGGCCCTGCGTGACGCACTTGAGGCTTATGATCGCCGCCATGGCTGGCGCGGACCGCTGACGCACATTGCAATTGATGGCGACTGGCAGTCGCGCCTTGCTGCAGTGCCGGCCCCGGCCGGCGCCACCGATGTCGGCTGGTCGCTGGCGGTCGTGCTCGCGACGTCAGGCAATGCAGCGACCATCGGCTTTGCCAACGGCAGTGAAGCGCAAATTCCCTATAACGAGTTGCGCTGGGCGCGGAAGTACATCAACGATGACGCGGTGGGACCGGTGCCAGCAACCACCGCTGCGGCGGTAGCGGCGGGCGACGTCGTTCTCGTGCAGAAGCTTGATGCGGCGGGCAAGACCTACGGCCTGCGTCAGATTCCGGCGGTGTCGGGTGCGCTGGTGGCGATGGATCCGCATACCGGACGCGTCCTGGCGATGAGCGGCGGTTTCAGCTTCGCGATGAGTCAGTTCGACCGCGCGACGCAGGCAAAGCGGCAAACCGGCTCAGCGATCAAGCCGTTCATTTATCTGGCGGCGCTTGATCACGGCTTCACTCCCTCGACGCTGGTACTCGATGCGCCGTTCGTGGTCGATCAAGGGCCCGGCCTGCCGAAGTGGAATCCAACGAACTACGAACATCGCTTTTACGGGCCAGTGCCGCTGTTCTTCGCACTGCAGGAATCCCTGAATCTGGTGACGGCACGGGTCGGAACGACGGTCGGTTTGCCGATCATCCAGGACTATCTGGTCAAGCGCTTCGGCATCCTGGATCAGATGCCGCTCGAGGACTCGTATATTCTGGGCGCGGGTGTGACGACGCCGCTGCGGCTGACGACCGCCTACGCGATGCTGGTTAACGGCGGCAAACAGATCCATCCGACCTTCATCGACCGCGTCCAGGACCGCAACGGCAAGACGATCTACCGCGCCGACGACCGGCCGTGTGACGGCTGCAACAATGTGGCGTGGACAGGCCAGTCGCCACCCGAACTGCCGGATACGCGGGCGCAGATCGCCGATCCGCGCAGTTGTTATCAGGACGTCTCAATGCTGGAAGACGTGGTGCAGCACGGCACAGGCCGGATCGTGTCCTCGATTGGCAAGCCGTTGGCGGGCAAGACCGGCACGACCAATGAATCAGAAGATACATGGTTCGTCGGCTTCTCGCCCGATCTGGCGGCCGGCGTCTATGTCGGTTTCGATCAACCGCGTAGTCTCGGTAAGCACGAAGTCGGCGCTACGGTCGCGGCACCTGCATTCCGCGATTTCATGGCCGCCGCGCTCAAGGGCAAGCCCGCCATTCCCTTCCGTATCCCGCCCGGCATCGAATTGGTACGAATTGACGCCCACACCGGTCGCTTGCCGACGAGTGGCGACCACAACGTAATTTGGGGTGCATTCAAGCCGGGCACCGAGCCGACCAACGAGCCCAGCCAAGTGGTGAGCGGCAATGGCATTACCCTCGGCATCGGCGATTTCTCGCCGAATGGCGGTGCCGCCGGAGATCAAGCCGGCAGCGGAATTGCACAGCCGGGTCCACGCAGCGGCACGGGTGGACTATATTGATGTGCCATTTCATTTGTCTTTCGAGGTTGACCGATGCGTGCTGAGATCGAAGCGATTGCCGAGGAGATTCGCCGCGCCTTGGCATTGCTGCGGAGGCATCTTTGACTGGGATAAATCCAACGCGCGTCTGATCGAGCTGAATCGCGCCGTCGAGGCGCCGGATTTCTGGAACAATTCCGATCGTGCGCAGCAGCTCATGCGTGAGCGTACACGCCTTGAAAAAGGCGTCGGTGGCTATCGCCGCATTGAGCAGGAGCTTTCCGACACGATCGCGCTTGCGGAAATGGCCGAGGCCGAAGGCGACCAAGCCATGTTGGACGAGGCGCAGAAGGCGCTCGCCAAACTGCGCGACGAGGTCAAGGAGCGCGAGCTCGACAGCCTGCTTTCAGGCGAAGCCGACGGCAACGACGCCTATCTCGAAGTGCACGCCGGCGCCGGCGGAACCGAAGCGCAGGACTGGGCGGAGATGCTCCTGCGCATGTATATCCGCTGGGCCGAGCAGCACGGTTATAAGGTCGAATGGATCGAAGAAAGCGCAGGCGAAGGCGCCGGCGTCAAATCGGCAACGGTCCGCGTCATCGGCGAGAACGCCTATGGCTGGCTCAAGACTGAAAGCGGCGTGCATCGGCTCGTGCGCATTTCGCCCTTCGATGCGAACGCTCGGCGGCAAACCAGCTTCGCGTCGGTCTGGGTCTATCCGGTCGTCGACGACAAAATCAATGTCGAGGTGCAGGACAAATTCCTGCGCGTCGATACCTATCGCTCCTCGGGCGCTGGCGGCCAGCACGTCAATAAGACCGACAGCGCTGTGCGCATGACGTACACGTTCCCTGGGCAGGAGCCCGTGGTCGTCGCCTGCCAGAGCGAACGCTCGCAACATCAGAACCGCGCCAAGGCGATGGCGATGCTCAAGGCGCGGCTGTACGAGAACGAACTTCAAAAGCGTGAAGCGCAGGCAGCGGCGATGAACGCAACCAAGACCGACATCGGCTGGGGCCACCAAATCCGCTCTTATGTCTTGCAGCCCTATCAGATGGTGAAAGACCTGCGGACCGGGGTCGAAATTGGCAACACCGGCGCCGTGCTTGACGGCGATCTCGACCGGTTCCTGAAGGCGTCGCTGGCCGCGCGTATCAAGGGCGCCGATGCCGCCACCAATACGCCGCCTACGTCCTAGGCCACCGCTATAAGTAATTGAAAGCGTTCGTCGATTTCGTGGCGCCCGGTGCAACCTCCGGCTGTCTTAAAACTGAGACAGACTAACCACGAATGAGTCATGGAATCCAATAAGTTAACCACGACTTCTGCTACCAAATTTAATGATGGTGTGATAA
>JBAVMB010000171.1:0-3622 GCA_049689615.1 Allostellaceae bacterium | reverse complement strand
CGGTAGGGCACTCCGAAGCGGAAATCATCGCTCGCCACCGTCACCGTTTCGGTGATTTCGATAACGCGCTGCGCCGGCGCAGCGAAATCGAGGCCGGCGCGGCACGCGCCAGGGACGAGCAGATTGCACGCCGCGAGGAAACGATAGCAGGTCACGGTCGCCAATTCGGCGGCGCGTTTTTCCCAATGCTGGCCGCATTCGACCAGCAGCGCGGCCTTGGACGAAGCCGGATCGGCGAAGGCGCCATAATCACGCAGCCGCGGTCCAGCGGCGTGGCCGCGGTCGCGCACGATGGTTGCCGGCGCGCGGATTTTTCGTGCCAGCGCGACACTTTTATCGACCATGCCGGCAAGGATCAGCGGCGTGTCGCTGAACTGCATCGAATGCAGGTCGAGCAGAATGTCGGCGGCGTCGAACACCGGTTGCAGCGCCCGCGCGCGCGTCAGCTCGACGCTGCGCCGCTTGCCGTCGAGCGTCGCGCGGTCCCAGACACGGTTCATGTCTTCGTCGATATAGCGCGATACGTTGGGCTCCGCCGGATCGAAGCTGCGATAAGCGTCGACGTTGCAGAAGACGAAGGTGAGGGTGCCGCGCACCGGCACGACCTTGTCTTGCAGCAAACGGTCGAGCGCGATGGCGCCGCAGAGCTCGTTGCCGTGCATCAGGGCGCACAACGCGACATGCGGCCCTGGTGCAGCGGCACGGAAGCTCATCACATATGGAATGCCGGCATTGCCGGCGGCATAAGGCGCGAGATCGGGCGCTTCGATCTCGATCGGAATCCGCTCACCCATGGCGCTCAGCGTGCGCAGCGTTCCAGCAGCCGTTGCATGAACGCCTCGCACTGTTTCACCTGATCGAGAGCGATGAATTCGTCCGGCCGGTGCGCCTGTTCGATTGAGCCGGGTCCGCAGATCACGGTCGGAATGCCGCCGTGTTGATAGAGGCCGCCTTCGGTGGTGTAGCTGACCTTGCCGCTGGCGTTGGCGCCAGACAGCGCCTGCGCCAGCTGGACGATCTCGGCGTCGGGCGCGGTCGACAGCGGCGGCGTGACGTTGAGCTCGTCGAAATCGATGCCGGCGTCGCCGCTCACGGCGCGCATCTCGGGCAGCAAGCCTTTCGCGAAGCGTTCGATGTCGCCGCGAATGGCGCCGGCATCGTCGCCCGGCAGATCGCGGATCTCGAACTCGAAGCGGCAATCGCGCGGCACGATGTTGAGCACCGTGCCGCCCTGGATGGTGCCGACGTGAATGGTGCTGTAGGGCGGCGTGAAGTCGTGGTCGAACGGGCCGTCCTTGCGCCGCTGGCGCGCCATCGCCTTGAGATAGGCGACGATCTCGGCCGCGGTCTCGACCGCGTTGACGCCGGCATGCGCAAGCGCCGAGTGGCTTTCGTGGCCGCGCACGCGGCAGGCATAGCTATGCTTGCCCTTGTTGGCGATCACCGGCTGCATCATCGTTGGCTCGCCGATGATGCACAGCCGCGGCTTGACCTTGTGCTTGGCCAGCGCGGCGATCAGCGGCCGCACGCCGAGGCAGCCGACTTCCTCGTCGTAGGTGATGCCGAGATGGATCGGCGTCGTTAGCTTGGCAGAGACGAATTCGGGCACCAGCGCCAGCGCGATCGCGATAAAGCTCTTCATGTCCGAGCTGCCGCGGGCATAAAGCCGGTTGTCCTTCTCGATCGCCGTGAACGGTTCGCTGTGCCAATCCTGGCCATCCACGGGCACGACGTCGCTGTGACCCGAGAGCAGAATGCCGGGCTCGTCCTCGGGGCCGATGGTAGCGAACAGGTTGGCCTTGCGGTGCGTTGCGTCGAACACCAGCTCGGACTTGATGCCGAAGCCATCGAGCCAGTCGCGGGCGAACTCGATCAGCGCCAGATTGCTTTCGCGGCTGGTGGTGTCGAAGCCCACGAGTTTGTGGATCATCGCGACGGGCGACAGGGTTTTCATGACGTCACTATGCTCCAGCGCCGACCGGCCGCGCTAGGCCACACTGGTAATCTTCTATTTGACGATTCAAAAAGGTGCGAGGCCGGTCGCCGGCGAAAAATCACGCGTGCATTATTCGCCGGCGATCGCGCTGCGCTGGATCAGTGGCTCGGATAGGCGTCGGTCGGCGTATTGCCGCTGTCGAAGGTCTGGCCGGTCGATTGCGTGCCGCTGGTCGCGTTTCCGAGCTGACCCGCCGCGGACGAGGCCGGGTCCGGGCCCGAGCTCTGCGCGTGCGCCGCGGCGCCAGTGGCGAGCAAGATCAATCCAGCCATCCACGAAACCACGGTTCGACGTTCACGCTGTATCATTGTGATCCCCCTTTGCATTGACGGATTGCAGCCGGCGCATAAGGGACCGCGATTCCAACCGACGGTCAAGCCCGCCCGCCACAGCCGGTCATCAGGTGGCGAATTGCTCCTTCATCACCCGCTCGGCGAAATTGTGCTCGGGGTCGAACAGCAGGGTGAAGGAGATATCGTGCGTCTGACGCACCTCGACCCAATGGACGTCGCGCACCTCGGTATAGTCGGCGGCGACAGTGACGGGCCGGCGTTCGGCCTCGAGCGTCTCGAAACGGAAGCGTGTGGTCTCAGGCAACAACGCGCCGCGCCAGCGTCGCGGCCGGAATGTGCTCACCGGCGTCAGCGCCACCAGGTTCGAACCCAGAGGAACGATGGGCCCGTGCGCCGACAGGTTGTAGGCCGTGCTGCCGATTGGCGTCGCCACCATCACGCCGTCGGCCATCAGCTCGGGCAGGCGCACCTGACCGTCGACGCTGATGCGGATCTTCGCGACCTGGCGGCCCTGGCGCGTCAGCGAGACTTCGTTGATGGCAAGCGCGCTGTGCGTCTGACCGCGCGCGTCGCGCGCCGTCATTTCGAGCGGATTGATCGCGATCGGCTCGGCACGGGCGATGCGTTCGACGAGCCCTTCGGGATCGTAATTGTTCATCAGGAAGCCGACGCTGCCGCGATGCATGCCGTAGAACGGCACCTTGCGGTCGAGGTAACGGTGCAGCGTTTCGAGCATGAAGCCGTCGCCGCCAAGCGCGACGATGATGTCGGCCTGTTCGGGCGACACGCCGCCGTAGCGGCGTTTGAGCTCGGCAAGCGCCTTTTGCGCCTCGGGCGCCTCGCTGGCGGCGAAGCCTATGGAGCGGTCGGCAGCCACGGTTTTCGGTTCAGCCGCCGGTGACGCTCATGTGGCGCGGCACCGAAGGCGCCGGATGGCGCCGGTCGATGACGAAGTCGTGGCCCTTGGGCTTGCGCGCGATCGCTTCGCGGATCGCGTCTTCCAGCGGCGCGTCGCTTTCCGACGCGCGCAGCGGCGCGCGCAGATCGGCGGCGTCCTGCTGGCCGAGGCACATATAGAGCGTGCCAGTGCAGGTCAGCCGCACGCGATTGCAGCTTTCGCAGAAATTGTGCGTCAGCGGCGTGATGAAGCCGAGGCGCCGGCCGGTTTCGCGCACGACGTAATAGCGCGCCGGTCCGCCGGTGCGATAATCGGTCTCGTCGAGCGTCCACTTCGCTTTGAGCTTGGCGCGCGCGACCGAGAGCGGGAGATATTGTTCGAGCCGCGCGCCTTCGCCGATCTCGCCCATCGGCATGACTTCGATCAGCGTCTGGT
>JBAVMB010000170.1:0-1664 GCA_049689615.1 Allostellaceae bacterium | reverse complement strand
AGCTGATTCAGTATGCGCCGGCGAGCGAGACCGTCCATCCCGAACCAGTGCTGATCGTGCCGGCCTGGATCATGAAATATTACATACTCGATCTGTCACCCGAGAATTCATTGGTCCGATATCTCGTCGGCAACGGTTTCACGGTGTTCTTGATCTCCTGGTGCAACCCGACGGCCGAACAGCGCGACGTCGGCATGGACGATTATCGCCGGCTCGGCGTCGGTCACGCGCTCGATGCAATCGCAGCAATTTGTCCCGACCGTGCCGTGCATGCGTGCGGCTATTGCCTCGGCGGGACGCTGCTGGCGATCGCGGCGGCGACCATGGCCCGGGACCACGTCGACCGATTGAAGACGATAACGCTTTTCGCTGCCGAAACCGACTTCTCCGAAGCCGGCGAGCTGACGCTGTTCCTCGGCGACAGCCAAGTCGCCTATCTTGAGGACATGATGTGGGAGCAAGGCTACCTGGATACGCGCCAGATGGCGGGTGCATTTCAACTGCTTCGCTCCAACGATCTCATTTGGTCGCGCATGGTTCGGCAATACCTCATGGGCGAGCGTGCGCCGATGAACGACCTGATGGCATGGAACGCCGACGCGACACGCATGCCTTATCGGATGCATTCGGAATATCTGCGGCACTTATTCGGGGAAAACCAGCTCGCCGAAGGCCAGTATCGTGTCGAAGGCCGCCCCATCGCCTTGACCGACATTCGCACGCCGCTCTTCGCAGTCGCGACGCAGACCGATCACGTCGCGCCCTGGCGTTCGGTTTACAAAATCCACTTGTTGACCGACACGTCGGTGACGTTCGTCCTGACGTCCGGCGGCCACAATGCCGGTATCGTCAGCGAACCAGGGCATTCCGGCCGCACCTATCAAATGGCTCAGCGCGATGCAGACGGCCGTTACATCGATCCCGACACGTGGGCCGCGACCACCCCCGTCGTTGCAGGGTCCTGGTGGCCGGCTTGGGTCGAGTGGCTCGGCGGCCATTCGTCGGCGCTGACCAGCGCGCCAACTATAGGAGCCGCGGACAAAGGATTTCCACCGCTTGCCGATGCGCCCGGCCGATACGTGCTGGAACCCTGATTCTCGCGCCTATAAGTCCACAGCGGTGCGGTCGTGCCGATTTGACCTGAATCAAGGTACCGGAATCCGGCCCCGGTAGGGTCAATTCCTGGTCACGCAGGAGACAAATCATGCAGGCCCCTAATCAACCCAGTGAGCCGGTCGCCCTTAACATCAACCTCGAAACCGTTGGGTTTATTATCGTCAAGGCGCGCGAATTCGACGCCAAGGTCGAACCGGTCGAACCCGATCCTGGTTCCAACCCGACCGACGATGACGAGCGTGAAATCCTCGAAGATTACGCAGACGATCCAACGCTTGAAGAACTGCGCGGCGCGATCGATTCTCTGGACGATGACGAGGTCATCGATTTAATCGCGCTGGCTTGGGTCGGCCGCGGCGATTTCGACCGGCCCGAATGGTTGCAGGCCCGGCGTCTTGCCGCCGAGCGCCACCGGCCACATTCCGCCCAATATCTCATCGGCATGCCGGCGCTTGGCGACTATCTCGAAGAAGGGCTCGCCGCGCTCGGCTACTCGATGCCGGATCGGATAACGGACCGCTTGTGAAAATGCCCGCACGACGCGGCGA
>JBAVMB010000169.1:0-2096 GCA_049689615.1 Allostellaceae bacterium | reverse complement strand
CTGCACGGCGTGTTCGGCCGCAAGGCTGGCACCGAGTCGGGCTTCAATTATTCGCCGGCGATGGTGAATTCGAATGTGGTCTGGAACGAGGACACGCTGAGCAAGTATCTCGCCGATCCCAAGGGCTTTATCCCCGGCAACAAGATGCCGTTCCCCGGACTCGCGGACGCGCAGAAGCGCCAGGCAGTCATCACTTATCTCAAGCAAGCGGCGCAGTAATCGCGACGCGTCCTGAACGCTTCGCGGTTAAGCGGTATTTAAGTACCGGGACTTGAAACCGGTACAAAAGCTGGCTTACGACGACCCGCCGTGCAAGGCGCGGCCGGGCGTACGCACGGTTAGCCGCGACAAACTAATTGACTTTAGTTACCCCGACATAACTAAATAGTGCTCAGGTATGCCACGGCGGGTGCCGGGCGGACCAAGGAAACTGGCGATAACCCGGGGAGGGAGAAAGACCGTATGTCACAAGCTTCATCAGCGGCCCAAGGGTCGTTCACGACGACGCGATGGACCCAGCTTATTCTGGGCATCATCTGCATGTCGGCCGTGGCGAACCTGCAATACGCCTGGACACTGTTCGTTGTGCCCATCACCACGCAGTTCGGCTGGTCCAAGGCCGAAATCCAGGTCGCTTTCACGATCTTCATTCTGTGCGAAACCTGGCTGGTGCCCATCGAGGGCGCCATCGTCGATCGCATCGGTCCGCGCTGGATGATTCTGGCCGGCGGCATCGGCACCTTCTTCGCATGGCTCATCGATTCCCAAGCAACGCAGCTCTGGCAGTTCTATGTCGGCGGCGCCTTGGCGGGTTTCGCCGGCGGTGCGGTGTACGGCACCTCGGTCGGCAATGCCCTCAAGTGGTTCCCAGACAAGCGCGGCCTGTGCGGTGGCTTGACGGCGGCGGGCTTCGGCGCCGGCGTGGCGCTGACGGTTGCGCCGATCCGCGACATGATTAAATCGAGCGGTTTCGCGCACACCTTCCTCGTGTTCGCGGTCATCTTGGGTGGCATTGTTGTCGTCTGCTCGTTCTTCATCCGTGCACCGCGCGCGGAAGAAATGCCGCCGATGGACAAGATCAAGACCCGCCAAGGTGGCGAAGATCTGCCGCCGCAACGGGCGCTCAAGTCGCCGATCTTCTGGACCATGTACGCCATGTTCTTCCTGGTCGCGGCGGGCGGCCTCATGTCGGCGGCGCAGTTGTCGCCGATCGCACATGAGCGCGGCATTGCCGATACGACCACGACGTTCCTCGGCATCACCGGTCCGGCGATCGTCATCGCCCTCAGCATGCACAGCATCACGAACGGTGTCGGCCGGCCGCTCAACGGCTGGATCTCCGACCATATCGGTCGTGCGAACATGATGTGCATTGCCTTCGGCATTGAGGCGCTCTGTCTCTTGGCGTTCGGCTTCTTCGGCAACTCGCCGATCATGTTCATCATCACCGACGCGCTGGTGTTCCTGTTCTGGGGCGACATCTTCAGCCTGTTCGCCGCGACTGTGGGCGATGCCTTCGGCCGCAAGTACGTGACGGTCAATTACGGCCTTATGTACACCGCGAAGGGCGTTGCCTCGCTGTTCGTGCCGCTCGGCAACGTGCTGACGCACATGACGGGCAGCTGGCACGCGGTCTACGCCGTCGGTTGCGGAATGAATATCCTGGCAGTCGTGCTCGGCTTCTTCATCCTGCGTCCGGCGATCAACAGCCGCCTGAAGCTCGCCAGCGAGCTGGCCGGTGCGCCGGCCGGTGCGGTGGGTGCACGGGCGAGCCGTTAACCGCGGCATCGTCGAACGAGAAACGGAGGAGGGAAGCGGAATTCGGGAAGGATGACGCGGTGAGAGAACTAGGCCGCTGGCCGCGGCCGACCCCCTTGTTCTCGCCGCGCCATCCAAAGGAACCCGCCCCTTCCTCCGCTCCGTTTTCCGGCAGGTTGTCCGGCAACGGTCCAGCGGTAGGCGGAGACAGGACGCCCGGATGGCCGGTTCACTTCAATCAATCATTATCGTCGGTTTGGTTTCGGCCGGAGGGCTTGCCCTCCGGCTTTTATCGCTTTTAGGGCCTGCATCTTTCGCCTGGGCGATCACCTTTGCGG
>JBAVMB010000168.1:0-3320 GCA_049689615.1 Allostellaceae bacterium | reverse complement strand
AAGACGGAAGCCATCGAATGGCGCAAGAACACGAAGCCGGTTCCCTATGAAGAGGCCGTCAGCGTCATGGAGGCGCGCGTCCGCGAGATTGGCGCCGGCACTGCGCCTGAACTGGTCTGGCTGCTGGAGCATCCGGCGCTCTATACAGGCGGCACCAGCGCCCGCGACAGTGACCTTGTCGATCCGGTACTGCCGGTGCATCACACCGGCCGTGGTGGCCAATGGACCTATCACGGCCCGGGCCAGCGTATCGCCTACGTCATGCTCGATCTCAACCGCCGCGGCGGCGACCTGCGTGCCTTTGTCCGCGACCTCGAGGAATGGCTGATTCGGACGCTCGCCAGCTTTGATATAGCCGGCGAACGCCGTCCGGGCCGGGTCGGAATCTGGATCGCCGACAAATCCGGCGGTGAGAGCAAGATCGCGGCAATCGGCGTACGCGTGCGCCGCGGCGTCAGCTATCATGGCGTTTCGCTCAACGTCGCGCCGGACCTTAGCCACTACCGCGGCATCGTCCCGTGCGGCGTGCGCGAGCACGGCGTCACGTCACTCGCCGCGCTCGGCCTCCATCCGACCATGAACAAGGTCGACGTTGCGCTCCGGGCCAGCTTCGCGACGGTTTTTGCCTGAATCATAGGGACATTGAAAAAAGGGAAGGTTCGACGCCCATGGCTACAGGATCTGCGACAAAATGAGAGGCTGGCCTTTGGTCGCCGTGCTGGTCGGCGTTGTCGTGGCGCTGCCGGCGGCGGCGCAGCAAGCCCCCGTCAGCCGGCCGCCGTCATCGCGGGCGGAAATTCACCTGACGTTCGCGCCGATCGTCAAAGAGGCGGCACCGGCGGTGGTCAATGTCTACTCGCGCCGCGTCGTGCAGACGCGCACGCCGATCTTCAACGATGCACTGCTGCGGCAGTTCTTCGGCAATGCCTTTCCGCTGACCGCGCCGCGTCAGCGCGTGCTCAATTCGCTTGGCTCCGGTGTGATCCTTGATCCATCGGGATTGATCGTGACCAACGACCACGTGATCAAGGACGCGCAGGAAATCTCCGTGGTGCTGAGTGATCGCCGGGAGTTTCCTGCCAAGGTTTTGCTCGCGGACGAGCATCTTGACCTTGCGGTGCTGAAAATCAGCGTCCCCAGCGAGAAGCTGCCGGTGCTACCAATCGGCGACAGCGACAAGCTCGAGGTCGGCGATCTGGTGCTGGCGATCGGCAATCCTTTCGGCGTCGGCCAGACCGTGACCAGCGGCATCGTCTCGGGCCTGGCGCGCACCGGCACGGGCATCAACGAATTCGGCTCATTCATCCAGACCGATGCGCCGATCAATCCCGGCAATTCGGGCGGTGCGCTGGTTGACATGGACGGCGAGCTCGTCGGCATCAACACGGCGATTTTCTCGGAATCGGGTGGCTCGGTCGGCATCGGCTTCGCCATTCCGACCGGTCTCGTCCGCTCGGTCCTCTATGCCGTGCAGCAAGGCGAGCACGTCGTGCTACAGCCGTGGCTCGGTCTCGTCGGCAAGAGCGTCAATGCCGACGAGGCGACCAAGCGGGGCCTGCCGCGGCCCGGTGGTGTTCTGGTCGATGACGTCGCCGCCGGCAGTCCGGCAGCCAAGGCGGGAATTGCCACTGGCGATGTGGTGCTCGCCGTCGACGGCCACGACATCGAGGACCCAGAAGCCCTGCGCTTCCGGCTCGCCACGCATCACGTCGGCAGCAACGCCCAGTTTTCGCTCTGGCACGACGGGCATTCGCACACGGTGACTGTAGCGTTGATCGCGCCGCCCGAGCAGCCGCCGCGCGACGTCACGTTGCTCGAGGGCCGCGAACCGCTCGCAGGGGCATCGGTCGGCAATCTCAATCCGGCGTTCGCTGAAGAGCTCGGCCTGCCGCAATCGCGCCGCGGCGTGGTGATCGCGTCAGTGGCGCCCGGCAGCACCGCGGCACAGTTCGGCTTGCGGCGCGGCGACATCTTGGCAAGCCTCAACCGCCGCGAGATCGCAACCGTCGCGCAATTGCGCGACCTGCTTACCAACAGCGGTTCGCCCTGGGCTTTGATCATCGTCCGCGGCGACAAGAAGTTCTCGCTCGTCATACGATGAGCCTGTTCGAGCAGCAGGCCCCGCGCCCGCTTGCCGATCGGCTCCGGCCCCGCACGCTTGCCGAAATCGTCGGGCAGGATCACCTGCTCGCACCCGACGCACCAATCGGCCGCATGGTGGCGGCGCGGCGGCTGGCGTCGATGATCCTGTGGGGCCCGCCGGGCTGCGGCAAGACGACGATCGCGCGTATCCTCGCCGACGCCACCAACATGCATTTCGAGCCGTTGTCGGCGGTGTTCTCGGGTGTCGCCGATCTGCGCAAAGTGTTCGACGCGGCGAAGCAGCGTCGCGTTGCCGGCCAAGGCACACTGCTATTTGTCGACGAAATTCATCGCTTCAACCGCGCGCAGCAGGACAGCTTTCTGCCCTATGTCGAGTCCGGCATTGTAACGCTGATCGGCGCGACGACTGAAAATCCGTCATTCGAACTCAACGGCGCGCTATTGTCGCGCTGCCAGGTTTTCGTGCTGCGGCGCCTCGACGATACCGCGCTGGAAACATTGCTCGCCCGCGCCGAAGCCGCGCTCAACCGCGAGCTGCCCGTCGATCCGGCGGCGCGGCAGGCGCTCAAGGCGATGGCCGACGGCGACGGACGCTACGTGCTTAACGTTGCCGAGGAGCTGGCTGCCCTGCCGGAGAACACGCAGCTCGACACCGACGGCCTGATGGCGGCGGTGCAGCGCCGCGCGCCGCTTTACGACAAGGCGCAGGAAGGCCACTACAACCTGATCAGCGCGCTGCATAAATCGGTGCGCGGCTCCGACGTCGATGCCGCGCTTTATTGGCTGGCGCGTATGCTGGTCGGCGGCGAGCATCCGATCTACATCGCGCGCCGGCTGGTGCGCATGGCAGTCGAGGATATCGGTCTCGCCGAGCCCAACGCGCTGCCGCAGGTGATCGCCGCGTGGGAAGCGTACGATCGGCTCGGCTCCCCTGAGGGCGATCTGGCCTTGGCGCAAGCGGTGATTTTTCTCGCCACCGCGCCCAAGTCGAATGCGGGCTATATCGCGTTCGGCAGCGCGACGCGCACCGCGCAAGAGACTGGATCGTTGATGCCGCCGATGCACGCCGTCAACGCGCCGACGCGCCTGATGCGCGACCTCGGCTATGGCACCGGTTACGTCTACGACCCGGACGCGCCCGAAGGCTTTTCGGGCCTCGATTATTTTCCTGAAAGCATGGGCCGGCGCGAGTTCTATCGCCCGATCGAAGCCGGCTT
>JBAVMB010000167.1:0-4839 GCA_049689615.1 Allostellaceae bacterium | reverse complement strand
GTTTCCGTCGCCGCCGAGAACCCGATTTTCTTGCCCGGCATCAAGCTCGAGCGCGGCATTCGTGCGACCGGCGACCTCTCGGCGGCGGCGCAGGCTGACGCCGTGCTGGTGGTGACGCCGGCGCAGCATCTGCGCGCGATCGTGACGCGAATGGCGCCGCATTTTGCGAAAGGTGTGCCGCTGGTGCTGTGTACCAAGGGGATCGAGGAAAAGACTGGAGCGCTGATGAGCGAAGTCGCGGCGGAGGCTGCGCCTGATGCGCCCATCGCAGTGCTTTCGGGTCCAACCTTCGCGCACGAGGTGGCGGCCGGATTGCCGACGGCGGTGACGTTGGCCGCGGCTGACGCGGCGCTCGGTGCCAAGCTCGTCGCGGCGCTCGGTGGCCGCGGCTTCCGGCCCTACCTCTCGGGCGATCCGATCGGCGCCCAGGTTGGCGGCGCGGTGAAGAACGTGCTGGCGATCGCCTGCGGCATCGTCATGGGCAAGAGGTTCGGCGACAACGCGCGCGCCGCGCTGATCACGCGCGGTCTTGCGGAGATGGTACGGCTCGCCGTCGCCAAGGGCGGCAAGGCCGAGACGCTGATGGGCCTGTCGGGCCTCGGCGACCTGACGTTGACCTGCAACGGCCTGCAATCGCGCAACTTGACGCTCGGCGTCGCGCTTGGCGAGGGCCACGCTCTGGCTTCGATCCTGGCGGTGCGCCGCTCGGTGGCAGAAGGCGTCACCTCGTCGTCAGCCTGCGTCGCGCTGGCGCACAAGCTCGGCATCGAGATGCCGATCGCCCAGGCGGTTGACGCCATCCTGCACAAAGGCGCGGCGGTCGACCACGAGATCGAAGGCTTGCTGGCGCGGCCGTTCAAGGCTGAGCTGGCGTCGGACCGGGTCTGATGCCGTCGGCAATCGCCATTCGCCATGTTGCGTTCGAGGACCTCGACGCCTTTGCGCCGGTGTTGGCGGCGCGTGGATATAAGGCAAGTTACCGCGACGCGCCGGTCGACGACTTGGCTGCCGGCGATCTCGCCGATTGCGACCTATTGATCGTTCTCGGTGGACCAATCGGCGTCTACGAGGAGGATCGTTACCCGTTCCTCAAAACGGAAATCGCGCTGATCGAAAGGCGGCTCAAAGCGGCCAAGCCGGTGCTCGGCATCTGCCTCGGCGCGCAGCTCATGGCGCGCGCGCTCGGCGCCAAGGTCCATGCCGCCGGCTTCAAGGAGATCGGCTGGACAGGCATCAGCCTGAGCGCAGCCGGCCGTGGCTCGCCCTTGGCCAAGCTCACGCCGGGAACGCGCGTGCTGCATTGGCACGGCGATACTTTCGACCTGCCGTCGGGTGCGACGCATCTTGCCTCGACGCCGCGCACACCCAACCAGGCCTTTGCCGTCGCTCGTCATGGCCTCGCGCTCCAGTTCCACCTCGAAGTCAGCGCACCCGGCCTGGAACGTTGGCTTGTCGGTCATGCGGTCGAGATCGGCGCAACGCCGCGCGTCACCGTACCGCGGCTGCGCGCCGATGCCGGCAAGTTCGCCGCCGAACTGGTGCCGCAGGGCCGCTCCGTGCTCGAAGCGTGGCTCGACGGGTTGAAGGGATGAAGGCGCAGCGCTTCATCGTTCTCACCGGCGCCGGCATCTCGCAGGAATCGGGCCTCGATACCTTCCGCGATCCGAACGGCATCTGGTCGAAATATCGCGTCGAGGACGTGGCGACACCCGAGGCCTTCGCCCGCGATCCGCGCAAAGTCCACGACTTCTACAATCTGCGGCGCCGCAATTTGCTCTCCGGCCACGTTCGGCCCAACGCCGCACATGCAGCGCTGGCGGAGCTCGAGCGGCGATGGCCGGGCGAATTCCTGATGGTAACGCAGAACGTCGACGATCTGCACGAGCGTGCCGGATCACGAAAGTTGATCCACATGCACGGCGAGATGCGCAAGGCGCGCTGCGCCGCCTGCGATGCGGTGATCGCGAATGACGAGGACCTGTCGGTCGAAACCGTGTGCGCTGCCTGCGCCCGACCCGGCTTTATGCGGCCGCAGGTGGTGATGTTCGGTGAAATGCCGCTGGAGTTGGAGCGCATCGGCGCTGCGCTGGCGGCCTGCGACTTCTTCGTCTCGATCGGCACTTCGGGCAACGTCCACCCTGCGGCCGGTTTTGTCGCCGAGGCCAACGCCGCGGGCGCGCGGACGATTGAGCTCAATCTCGAGCCCTCGCTCGGCCATAGCCATTTCGCCGAAGGCCGTTATGGCAAGGCGACAGCCATCTTGCCGGACTTCGTCGCGGGTCTTCTGGCCGAGCCATAGGTGATGGTCCGGCCGTGGCTGGACGCTGCCGCGCGCGCGAGAGTAGATTCCGGCTCGATGGAGCGCTCCTTTAAGCACGAGGTCCAGTCGCTCAAGCTAAGCGACGGCGAGATTTTCCGCGGTGAAGGCATCCTCGCCGTCACCAAGGCGTTGCTGCAATCGGGCGTGAGCTATGTCGGCGGCTATCAGGGCGCGCCGGTTTCGCATCTACTCGATGTGCTGGTCGATGCGAAGGAGATCATGGACGCGCTCGGCGTCCATCTCGAGACCTGCACCAACGAAGCGTCGGCTGCAGCGATGCTTGGCGCTTCGATCAATTATCCGATCCGCGGCGCGGTGACCTGGAAGTCGATCGTCGGCACCAACGTCGCCGCCGATGCGTTGTCGAATTTGTCGTCGGCGGGCGTCGAGGGCGGTGCGCTGATCATCATCGGTGAGGATTACGGCGAAGGCGCGTCGGTTATCCAAGAACGCTCCTATGCCTATGCGATGAAATGCACCATGCCACTCTTGGATCCACGGCCCGATCTGCCGTCGATTGTGCGTGCCGTAGAGGAAGGCTTCGCGCTATCCGAGGCGAGCCACGCGCCGGTGATGCTCGAGCTGCGCATCCGCGCCTGCCATGTTACCGGCGAATTCACCGCCAAGGCCAACCGGCCGGGCGCGCATTCGGCGCTTAACAAATTCAGCGAGCCGGCGCCGCACGATTACAGCCGCCTGTCGCATCCGCCGGTCACCTTCGCGCAGGAGCGAATCAAGGTCGAGGAACGCCTGCCGGTGGCGCGCGATTTCATCCGCGGACGCAAGCTCAACGAGATCTTCGACGGCGATCTCGACGACATCGGCATCGTCGTCATGGGTGGGCTCTACAACGTGCTTGTGCGCGCGCTGCTGCGTCTTGGTCTCGCCGATCTGTGGGGCAATTCGCGCATCCCGATCTATTGCCTTAACGCGGTCTATCCGTTGGTGCCGGAGGAAGTGCGCGAATTCTGCGCCGGCAAGTATACCGTGCTCGTCGTCGAGGAAGGCCATCCCGACTATATCGAGCAGCAGATCAATGTCATCCTGCGCCGCGCCGACATCGCAACGCGTGTCGAAGGCAAGGGCACGCTGCCGCCAACGGGCGAATACACCGCTGAAATCATGCTCAAAGGCCTCGCCGCCTTCCTTGCCGAGACGCGGCCGGCCGGCGTCGCCGCCGACGCCATCGTCAAGGCGGTCGACGAGCTGATCGTGCGCAAGGATGAGGCCGCGCGCGACGTCGGCCATCTGCCCGCACGGCCACCGACCTTCTGCACCGGCTGTCCCGAGCGGCCCGTGTTTAGCGCCCTCAAGCTGCTGCAGCGCGAGACCGGGCCGATGCATATCAGCAGCGACATCGGCTGCCACTCGTTCGCCACCTTCGCGCCCTTCAGCATGGGCAACTCAATCCTCGGCTATGGCATGAGCCTCGCCGCCGCCGCTGCGGTCGGACCCAACCTGAAGCAGCGGCCGATCTCGGTCATGGGCGATGGTGGCTTCTGGCACAACGGCGTCATCACCGGCGTCGCTTCGAGCCTGTTCAATCAGGGCGACGGCGTGCTGATCGTGATGCAGAACGGCTATGCCTCGGCCACCGGCCAGCAATATCTGCCGTCGAGCGCGCAGCACCGGCCGGGCGGCGCTGCAACCGCCGATATTGAAGCCACGCTCAAGGTGCTGGGTGTTCGCTGGCTCAAGACCGTGCGCAGCTACAGCGTCGCCACCATGATCAAGACGCTACGCCAGGCGATGACCACCAAGGCCAAAGGCCTCAAGGTCATTATCGCCGACGGCGAGTGCCAGTTGGCGCGCCAGCGGCGGGTGCGCGCCGATGATGTGGCGCGGCTCGCCTCCGGCCGGCGTGTGGTCAAGACGCGCTACGGCGTCGACGACGCGATCTGCACCGGCGATCACTCCTGCATCCGCCTCTCGGGCTGTCCGTCGCTCACCGTCAAGCCGAACCCCGATCCGCTGCGCACCGATCCGGTGGCGAGCGTCGTCGACAGTTGCGTCGGCTGCGGCCTGTGCGGCGAGGTCGCGCATGCCGCGGTGCTGTGCCCGTCCTTCTATCGTGCCGAGATCGTGCGGAATCCGTCGTGGTGGGACCGTGCGGTCGATCGCCTCCGGCGGCGACTGATCGCGCGGCTGAACGGCGCACCCGAGGCGGCAACGTGACGGCCGAGGTTCGCCCGCTGTCGATCCTCATCGCTGCGCTCGGCGGCGAAGGTGGCGGCGTGCTCAGCCAATGGATCGTTGCCGCCGCGGCGCGCTGCGGCTTTCCGGCGCAAGGCACCTCGATCCCCGGCGTCGCGCAACGCACGGGCGCCACCACCTATTATCTCGAGATCATGCCGGTGCCGGCGTCCGAACTCGGCGGCAAGCGGCTGGTGATGGCGCTGATGCCGGGCATCGGCGACCTCGACCTGCTGCTGGCGACCGAGCTCGCCGAAGCGGTGCGGCAAATCGCGTTGGGCTTCGTCACGCCGGACCGCACGCATGTCGTCGCATCGCTGGCGCGC
>JBAVMB010000166.1:0-10179 GCA_049689615.1 Allostellaceae bacterium | reverse complement strand
CGTACGACGGCCATTGGTATTTCCCAGTTGTAAGCGACTACACCGAGCAGGCGTTCGGCGGCGACCTTCCGATCCTCGCCGACTACCGCGACAAGACGGTGGCGGCGCGAATCGACGCGCACGGCTGGATGCTGTGGCCGTTGATTCCGTTCGGAGACAACACGATCAATTTCAACCTCGGCCGGCCGGCGCCGGCGCCGCCCTCGTCGGTCGATTGGCTCGGCACCGACGACCAGGGACGCGACGTGCTGGCGCGCCTGATCTACGGTTTCCGCATATCCGTGCTGTTCGGCCTCGCGCTCACCGTTTCGAGTTCGGTAGTCGGCGTCGCCGCCGGGGCCATCCAGGGCTATTACGGCGGCCTGATTGACATCTCGTTCCAGCGTTTTATCGAAGTCTGGTCGGGCCTGCCGGTGCTCTATCTGCTGATCATCCTTTCGGCGATCATTGTGCCGAATTTCTGGTCGCTGCTCGGCATCATGCTGCTGTTCTCGTGGATGTCGCTCGTCGATTTGGTGCGCGCCGAGTTCCTGCGTGCGCGCAATTTCGACTATGTGCGCGCGGCGCGCGCCCTTGGCGTTTCCAATCCCGTCATCATCTGGCGCCACGTGCTACCCAACGCCATGGTGGCGACGCTGACCTTTTTGCCGTTCATCCTCAACGGCTCGATCACCACGCTGACCTCGCTCGACTTCCTGGGATTCGGTTTGCCTCCGGGCTCGCCCTCGCTGGGCGAGTTGCTGGCCGAAGGCAAGGGCAACCTGCAGGCGCCCTGGCTCGGTTTGACGGCGTTCTTCGTCCTCGCCTTGATGCTGAGCCTGCTGATCTTCGTCGGCGAGGCCGTGCGCGACGCTTTCGATCCGCGGAAGGGCGGCTGATGGCCCTCCTCGAAGTCAAAAATCTCGGCGTGGATTTTGCCTTGCCCGAACGCACGCTCGCGGCGGTAAAAGGTGCATCGTTCGCGCTCGACAAGGGCGAGACGTTGGCGCTCGTTGGCGAATCCGGCTCCGGCAAAACCGTCACCGCGCTGTCGATCTTGCAACTCCTGCCGGCACCGCCGGCCAGCCATCCGGCGGGCAGTAGCATCCGCTTTGACGGCGCCGAACTGGTCGGCGCGCCGGAGTCCGAGCTGCGCCACATCCGCGGCGGCCGCATCGCCATGGTCTTCCAGGAGCCGATGACCTCGCTCAATCCGTTACACACGGTGGCGAAGCAGATCGGCGAAGCGTTGTGGCTCCACAAGCGGATGAATGGCGCGGCGGCCCGCGACCGCACCGTCGAACTCTTACAGCTGGTGGGCCTGCCCGATGCTGAGAGCCGCCTGCAATCCTATCCGCATCAGCTCTCAGGCGGCCAGCGCCAGCGCGTGATGATCGCCATGGCGCTCGCCAATGAGCCGGATCTACTGATCGCCGACGAGCCCACGACCGCGCTCGACGTCACGGTCCAGGCGCAAATCCTGAAGCTTCTCAAGGTCTTGCAGGCGCGCTTCGGCATGGCGTTGCTGCTTATCACTCACGATCTCGGCATCGTGCGCAAGATGGCGGATCGGGTCTGCGTCATGACCCAGGGCGCGATCGTCGAAGCCGGTGCCGCGCGCGAAATCTTCGACCGGCCGCGTCATCCCTATACGCGCCATCTGCTCGAAGCGACGCCCAAGGGCGCGCCGGTGGTGCCGGCCGCTGACACGCCGGTTTTACTCGAGGGCAAGGACGTCAAGGTCTGGTTTCCGATCAAGGCCGGCCTGTTCCGCCGAACTACCGGCTTCGTCAAGGCGGTCGACGGCATCGATTTGCAGGTGCGCCCTGGCGAGACTCTCGGCGTGGTTGGTGAATCCGGCTCGGGCAAGACGACGCTCGGTCTGGCGCTGCTGCGGCTGCTCGAGAGCCAGGGCGCTATCATCTACGACGGCAAGCGTCTCGACGAGCTTAGCGGCCGCGCAATGCGGCCGCTGCGGCGCGAGCTGCAAATCGTCTTCCAAGATCCCTATTCGAGCCTGTCACCGCGCCTCACCATCGGCCAGATCGTCGAGGAAGGGCTCAAGGTTCACAAACTCGGCGGCGATGCCGCGGGCCGTCGGCACCTGGTCGAAGAGGCGCTCGATGCCGTTGCCTTGCCGCGCGATGTCATCGACCGCTATCCGCATGAATTTTCGGGCGGTATGCGCCAGCGGCTTGCCTTCGCGCGCATCCTGGCGCTGCAGCCGCGGCTGATCGTGCTCGATGAGCCGACCTCGGCGCTCGACATGTCGTTGCAGGCGCAGATGGTCGATCTGCTGCGCGATCTGCAACGCCGTTACAATATCGCCTACCTGTTCATCAGCCACGATCTGCGCGTCGTGAAGGCGCTGGCGCACGAAGTTCTGGTGATGAAGGACGGCAAGGCGGTGGAACAGGGGCCAGCACGCCAGATTTTCGAGGCGCCACGTCAAGCCTATACGCGCGCCTTGATGGCCGCCGCCTTCGATCTCGAAACCGTCACGGGCGCTACGGCTACCTGACGATCAGTCGTCGAGCTTCCAGCGCGCCATCAGCTTGCGCGTCGCGGCATAATCCGGATGGTCGACGGTCCAGCCGTGCCGGACATAGGCCTGCGCCGTCATGCGGTTGCCGCGCCAGCCGAGGAACAGGTCCAGCAGAAAGAAAATCGCGGCGAAAACATAGCCGGCGACGTTGACCGTGTGGCCGTCGGCGAACCGGCCGAGCAGGAACCAGGCGACGAACCACGCCAGCAGCAGGCCGAGCATCAATGCGCCCCAGGCGTGCAGCTTGCGCCAGAACAGCGGCAGTCCCAGCAGTGGCGACAGCACGAACAAATCCCAAGCGAATCCGTCCTTGACCCATTTGATCCGGCCGCCGCCGGGCGGCTTGAGGCCAAGCCGGACCGCCGGCGGCTCGGCCGTGCGTTTCTTGGTGGTCTCACGCTTGAGCTTCATCGCTGATTGCCGTAGCGCTCGACGGCGAAGGCATATAGCGCACGCAGCGCCAAAGCCTCGCCGCCTTCCGGCCGGCCGGGGCGCGTCTTGCCGTTCCAGGCATAGGTGTCGAGATGTGCCCAGGGGATCTCGGCCGGCACGAACTCAGCGAGGAACAGCGCCGCGGTGACGGCGCCGGCGAACGGCCCTTCGCTGACGTTGTTGATGTCCGCAATCGGCGTCTTGAGCATCTCGCGATAAGGCTGCCACAGCGGCAGCCGCCATAGCGGATCGCTTTCGCGCGTGGCCGCCGCGAGCAGCTGGTTCGCCAATCCGTCGTCGCGCACGAACAGCGCCGGCAGATCGGGCCCGAGCGCGACCCGCGCCGCGCCGGTGAGGGTAGCGATATCGACGATCAGGTCTGGGCGCTCGCTGGCCGCCTCGGCGAGCGCATCGCACAGGATCAGCCGGCCCTCGGCGTCGGTATTGCCGATCTCGACTGTCATCCCTTGGCGCGTGCGCACGATATCGCCCGGCCGCAGTGCGCTGCCGCTCACCGCGTTGTCCACCGTCGGTACCAGGATACGCAGCCGGACGTTGAGGCCCGTGTCCATGATCGCGTCGCCCAGCGCCAGCAGCGTCGCGGCGCCGCCCATGTCCTTCTTCATCCAGCGCATACCCGACGACGTCTTGAGGTCGAGTCCGCCGCTGTCAAAGCACACGCCCTTGCCGACCAGCGTCAGCTTGGGCGCACGCGCATCGCCCCAGGTCAGGTCGACGATGCGCGGCGGCCGATTGCTGGCACGGCCGACGGCGTGGATCGTTGGGTAGTTCGCCGACAGCAGCTCGTCACCGACGATGGTGGTGCAGCGTGCGCCATGCCGGGTCGCCAAGGCTTCGATCGCCTGCTGCATCTCGGCCGGACCCATCGCCTCGGCCGGCGTGTTGATCAGATCGCGCGCCCAGCATTGCGCACGCGCCAGCCGCGCGACCAGCTTGCGGTCGGCATGGTGCGGCCAGACGAGGCGGGCCGGTGGATGTTTGCGGGCGCGGTAGCGTGTGAAGGCATAGGCGCCGAGCGCCCAGCCAAGCGCGCGCCGCGTGGCATGCTCGTCGTCATGGACGTTGTCGAGCGCGTAGGTGCCTTCGGGCAGCGTCTCGGGCAGGCCGGCCAGGTCCCAGATCGAATTCGATTCGCCGGCCACGACCAGCACGCGCAGCGGCTTGCCGTCACCGCCTGGTACCAGCAGATGCGTTCCGGCCTCGGCGGTGAAGCGCGTCGCTTCGACCCAGCGCGCGACGGCGGGGTCGAGCGTGGCGAGCGTCGGCACCAGTGAGTCGCGTGTCACCACCGTCAGCGGCAGGGCGTCAGCTTCGCTTTCAACCAGCGCTGCGAGCGCCGCTTCGTCGGTCACGATTCGTCTCTACTCCCAATATTCGGCCGGGGGTTGCGCGGCGCGCCGCTGCCCGGCAAATTGCCGGCGCGAGGATACCCGATGGAAGACATCACCATCTATATCGGCAACAAGAACTATTCGTCGTGGTCGTTGCGCGCCTGGCTGATGGTCAAGCAGACCGGTGCGGCGTTCGAGTCGGTCGTCATTCCGCTTTACGTGCCGGGCAGCAAGGAAAAAATCCTGCAGCATTCCCCATCGGGCAAGGTGCCGGCCCTGCGGCATGGCGACGCCACGGTCTGGGACTCGCTGGCGATTGGCGAATATCTGGCCGAGACGTTTCCCAAGGCGCAGCTGTGGCCGACTGCCGCCGCAGCCCGCGCCTATGCCCGTTCGATCAGCGCCGAGATGCACGCCGGCTTTGCCAATCTGCGCCGCCATCTGCCGATGAACATGCGCCGCGCCGGCAAGTCGCGGCCGCTGACCGACGAGGTGCGGGCCGATGTTGCGCGCATCGCGGCACTGTGGCGCGATTGCCGCAGGCGCTTCGGTGCCGGCGGCACGTTCCTGTTCGGCGGCTTCGGCATCGCCGATGCGATGTATGGGCCGGTGGTAAGCCGGCTGCGCAGCTATGCGGTGCCGATCGATCCGGACACAGCCGCTTATTGCGATGCGATGGAGCGTCACGCATCGTATCGAGAATGGGTCGCCGCCGCCAAGGACGAGCCGATGGTGCTGGCCGAGTTCGAGGTCTAACGCGTCGCAGATTCGAGCGCCTTGATGCCGGGCAGCGTCTTGCCTTCGAGCCATTCGAGAAACGCGCCGCCTGCGGCCGAGACATAGCTCAGCTGATCGACGACGCCGGCGTGCAGCAGCGCCGCCACCGTGTCACCGCCGCCGGCGACGCTCACCAACCGTCCGGCACGAGTTAGTGCCGCGACCTGCTTCGCGATGGCCGTCGTACCTTGGTCAAAGGGCTTGGTTTCGAAGGCGCCGACCGGACCGTTCCACACCAGCGTGCGGCAGGCCGCGAGCTTCTCGCAGATGAGCGCGACGCTGCGCGGCCCAATGTCGAGGATCATCTGGTCGTCGGGAACGCGGTCGGTCGCCACCGTCGTGACTGGAACGCCTGGCCTGAGCGCCGGCGCCACAATCACGTCTACCGGCAGGACCAGCTCGCAGCCCGCCGCCTTCGCTTTGGCCTTGAGGGTGCGCGCGATTTCGATCATGTCGCGCTCGACCAGAGATTTGCCGACCGGCTTACCATCGGCCAGGAGAGGCGTATTGGCCATCGCGCCGCCGATGATCAGCAGCTGAACCTTGCTCACCAGGTTGTCGAGCAGATCGAGCTTGGTCGAAACCTTGGCGCCGCCGACGATCGCAGCCACCGGCCGTGCCGGGTTCTCGAGCGCTTTATCGAGCGCGATGAGCTCGGCCTGCATGAGCCGGCCAGCATAGGCGGGCAACAGATGCGCCACGGCTTCGGTCGAGGCGTGCGCCCTGTGCGCCGCCGAGAAGGCGTCGTCGACATAGACGTCGGCGAGCGCCGCCAGCGCCTTGGCAAAGGCCGGATCGTTTTTCTCCTCGCCTTTATGGAAGCGAAGGTTCTCCAGCAGCGCGATCTCGCCATTGCGTAGCCCCTCGACCGCACGCTGCGCCGGCGCGCCGATGCAATCCTCGGCAAAGACGACTTTCCGCCCGTCGAGCGCCGCCGCGAGCGTCGGCACGATCGGCCGCAACGACAGGTCGGGCTCGTGATTCTTCGGCCGGCCAAAATGCGAAACGACGACGACGCGCGCGCCTTTGTCGGCCAGTTCGCGAAGAGTCGGCGCCAGGCGCTCGATGCGCGAAGCGTCGGTCACTTTGCCATCGGTAACCGGCACGTTGAGATCGGCGCGCACGAGCACGCGCTTACCGTTGGGATCGAGGTCGTCGAGCGTCCGAAACAGAGGCATGGATTGTACGCGCACGGGGCGCGTTCAGGCGTCGCTGGGCGGAACCCAGGGAATGGTCTGGAAGTCGATACCGTCTTCGGTCAGCGCGCGCGACTCATCCGGTGTCGCATCGCCGTAGATGCCCCGGGCCTTGCCGGTGCCGTTATGAATGGCGCGCGCTTCGGCCGCAAACCGCGGTCCGACATTTTCACAATTGGTTTCGACGTGCCGGCGCAACACCTGGAACGCACGACGCACGTCTTCTGCGCGCGGCGGTGTCTGGTCGGGGCTCGGCGTGGCGGCCGCGCGCAAGGGCCGCGGCGCCATCGGTGCCTTTTCGATCTCGCTACTGCTGCATTGCGGGCAGGCGATCTGGCCGCGCGCGTTCTGCCGGTCAAATGTGGCGCCGTCGCGGAACCAGCCTTCGAATTCGTGACCGGTTGCGCATTTGAGCTTGAACAGGATCATTCTCGGGTCTTAACCCTTTGATTGGCGGTGCGTTCCGCCAACATGGTTTTGGCCACCGCCGGGGTCAAGTGCTAATGCGCCCGCCTACCGACTTCGACCCGCCGCCGTCACCGTGGATCGAACGCCACGCGACCTTGATCCGCGCCGGCGGCCGCGTCCTCGATCTTGCCGCCGGCGGCGGCCGGCACACGCGGTTGCTGCTCGCTCGCGGTTACGGTGTTGTCTCCGTGGACCGCGACACCAAGGCGCTCGAAACCGCTTTCGCCGGCCATTCTGCGTGCCGGATCGTCGCGCTCGATCTGGAAAACGGCGACGCTTGGCGACTCGGCGACGGCTACGACGGCATCGTCGTGACCAATTACCTCTACAGGCCGGCCTTTGCCGATCTCGTGGTGGCCCTTGCCCCAGCAGGCGCGCTGCTCTACGAGACCTTCATGCTCGGCAACGAACGCTTCGGCAAGCCAAGCAATCCCGATTTCCTGTTGCGGCCCAACGAGCTGATCGAGGAATTCGCGCCACATTTGACCGTGCTGGCTTTCGAACAGGGCATCATTAGCCGGCCTCGGCCGGCGGCGATCCAGCGCCTCGCAGCGGTAAAAGGCGGTATAATCGCCCTCGACTGAAGGGCTGCGGGAGGGTTGCCATGGCGCGCAAATTCAGGCTCAACGTCGGCTGGCACGATCGGCTGATCCGCGTCCTTATCGGTTTGGCGATCATCGCTGGCATCTGGATCTGGTTCGCTGGCGAGCGGTGGCTTGCGCTGATCGGCGTCATTCCGATCCTGACCGCGATCGGCGGCTGGTGCCCGGTCTATGAGACCTTGGGCATGACCACCGACACCACGGCAACGCCGGAGAAGTGACGCCCTAGTCGGCGGCGGCGATGGTGCTGGGCCGCTTCGGCGCGGCAAACAGCCGGTCGTGCGACAGCGACGGCACGGCGCGGCGGGTTTCGGCGACTTTTGCCGGATCGATCTCGGCGACGATGACGCCAGAACGATCCTCGGATTCCGCCAGGATTTCGCCCCAGGGCGCCACGATCATCGCATGGCCGAAAGTGCGTCGGCCGCCGCCATGCTCGCCCCATTGCGCCGGCGCGAATACGAAGCAGCCATTCTCGATGGCGCGGGCGCGCAATAGAACATGCCAATGCGCGCGGCCGGTCGGCACCGTGAAAGCCGACGGTACCGCCAGAAAGTCGGCGCCGGCCTTGGCTAGCGCGCGATAAAGGTGCGGAAAGCGTAAATCGTAGCAGATCGTCATGCCGAGCCGGCCCCACGGCAGGTCGGCGACAACCGCCTTGTCGCCCGGCTTGTAGGTCTGCGACTCGCGATGCCGTTCGCCGGTTTGCAGGTCGACGTCGAACATGTGGATCTTGTCGTAGCGCGCCGCGATCTCGCCTTGCGGCGAGATCAGGAACGAACGGTTCGACAGCCGCTCGGCGTTCTTGTCACGGATGACCGCCGAACCGAGCAGCAGCCACGCGCCGGTCTCGCGCGCAAGGGCGCGGAGCGCGGCGACCATGGCGTGTTGATCTTCGGGCAGCGCCTTGTCGATCGCCAACGCACGTTTGGGCTCGATCATGTCGCTGACCTCGGGCGTCATGATCAGCTCGGCGCCTTGATCGCGCGCGCGCCGCACGAGCTCGCTGGCGGCGGCCACGTTCGCTTCGATCGCCGGGCCCGACATCATCTGGATGCAGGCGGCTTTGAAGCTTTTGCTCATGGCGCCAACCCGAGCAGCGGATCGAGCTTGCCTTCGCGGTCGAGCGCTACCAGCTCGTCGGAACCGCCGATGTGCCTTCCGTCGATGAAGATCTGTGGCACGGTATGGCGGCCGGCGGCGCGCGCGATCATTTCCTCGCGCTTGTCGTCGTCGCCCATCACGTCGATTTCGATAAAAGTCACGCCCTTCTTGTGCAGCAGGCTACGGGCCCGCGCGCAGTAAGGGCAAAACATGGTGGCGTAGAGTTCGATCTTGACCACGCCCGATTATCTGGTCGCGCGCATGGTTAAATCAACTCACAGTTCGGGCCGCACCGTACGCGCCAGCGTCAGGACATCAACAGCAATCGCGCCGGAAGCGAGCAGGACCCGGGCGCATTCCGAGGCCGTCGCGCCGGTAGTGAGCACGTCGTCGATCAGCAGCACGCGCCGGCCGATGACGCTGCGGCATTTCTTGAGGGCAAAGGCACCGCGAACATTGCGCCGGCGCTCAGCGCGGCCGCTGCGGCCCTGCGACGGTGTGGCGCGGCGCCGTTGCAATAGGTCGGCGACGACAGGCGGTCCGCTGCCGCGGGCGATGGCATGCGCCAGCACGGCGGCCTGGTTATAGCGACGTGCGAACAGCCGCGTCCAATGCAGTGGCACCGGCACGATGACATCGCAGGAAGCCAGCAATTCGGACCCAGCCTGGCGCATGAACCGGCCAAGCGCCGGCGCCAGTTGCAGCTTATCGCCGTGTTTGAAACCGAGGACCAGCGTCCGGCTGGCTTCGTCGTACCGTAGTGCCGCCCGCGCGCGGGTATAAGCCGGCGTCTCGCCGGCGCAAGCACCGCATATCGCCTCCGGACCCAGATCGACCTCGAACGGCAGGCCGCAGCGCGCGCAGCACGGCGGCTGAAGGAACGCGATACCGCGCCAGCATTCTGCGCACAAGGCGCCGTCGCCAGCGATCTCGGCGCCGCACTTGAGGCACCGCGGCGGTAACAGCAGATCGAGTATGGTCGCGCCGACGCGGCGCGGATCGAGAGCGCGGATCAATCCCCCCATGACGCGATCTCAGGCGACAGCCGCCGCCTTGTCAATCCGCGGCGGCGGAGGCGATGATGCGCCATGAAGGCCACCGATCCGCTGCGCATCTTCGATCCGCATGCCGTGCGCCGCCATCGCGCGCGCGCCGTGCGGCTTGGGCTCGGCGCCGAATTCCTGTTCGAACGGGCGGCGAGCGATCTCGCCGAGCGCCTCGGCGAGATTAAGCGCCGTTTTCCGGCAGCGCTCGATCTCGGTTGTCGCGATGGCCTTATGGCCCGCGCGCTCGTTGGCCATAGCGGCATCGACCGTCTCGTTTCAGCGGATCCGTCCGAGGCGCTGGCGCGCCGCGCGCCGCGCCCGGCCGTGGTGATCGACCTCGAAGCGCTGCCATTCGCGCCGCGGAGTTTCGATCTGGTGCTGAGCCCGCTGGTGCTGCATTGGGTCAACGACCTGCCGGGCACCCTGCTGCAACTGCGCCAGATGCTCAAGCCCGGCGGGCTGCTGCTGGCGACACTCTTCGGCGGCGAGACGCTCGGGGCATTGCACGCGGCGCTGATCGAAGCCGAGCTCGAAAGCGCCGGCGGCGCCAGTCCGCGGGTGTCGCCGTTTGCGGATCTGCGCGATCTGGGCGGTCTGCTCCAGCGCGCTGGTTTCATCGAACCGGTGGTTGATGGTGACAGCGCCGAGGTCGATTATCGAGATGCGTTTGCCCTGATG
>JBAVMB010000165.1:0-1599 GCA_049689615.1 Allostellaceae bacterium | reverse complement strand
ATGCTGCATTGCGCTAAATCAATTTCATTGACGCATCGTCGACCTCGACGATTGCGCAAACTGCGCATTCCTTTGGCCGAGTGACTAGGCCCAGTGAACGGGCGGCGTTATCGAATTCGCCGAGGAGATAAAGATTAAAAGATGCCCACGGAAAAATCAGGGCAGGAGGCCGAATGTGAAGACGAGTGGTGAGAATGTTCGCGATTTGTTGGGGCTGATTTTGGCGCTGGCGAAGCGCGCGAAAGTGCGTGAATGGTGCTGCCGCTGAGGATTGAACTCAGGACCTCTCCCTTACCAAGGGAGTGCTCTACCACTGAGCTACGGCAGCATCCGAGAGTGCGCCGGACATACACGAGCCCCGGCCGGCTTGGCAAGGTGTCTGCCGGGCGTGGCCACCGGCGCAGCGGCAGCGGACCTTAGACCACCTCGGTTAACGCGGAGCAAATCCGATTTTGGCGCGGCCGGAGGATGGCCAGTCGACGGACTTATCGGGACTGACTACGGTTTCCGGACGCACCATATAGGAACCGTATCCACTGCGATAAGGACAGACCATGAAAGTCGGGATCGTCGGCGCCGGTGCTGTCGGTGCGGCTTCGCTTCTTGCCCTGGTGATGCGCGGCCCGCCCGCTTGCGAAATCGTCGTCATCGACAAAAATCAGCAGCGCGCCAAAGGCGTCGTCGCGGATCTGCAATACGGCGCAACCTTGTCGCCGGCCGTGGAGGTGCGCGCCGGCGACTATCGCGACCTTGCCGATGCGGTTCTGGTGGTTATCACGGCCGGCATCAACGAGCGTGCGGGCGGCGCGACAAATCGTGCCGATCCCGCCGGCCGGCTACGGCTGCTCGACACGAATGCCAACGTCTACCGGGATATCGTGCCGCGGATCGTGGCGGTGGCGCCCCATGCTGTCCTTCTCGTCGTTACCGACCCGCCCGATCCATTGGCGGATATCGCGCGGCAGATCGCGGGGCACGGGCACGTGCTGAGCAGCGGCACGTTCCTCGACACCTTACGGTTCCGTTTCCATCTCGCGCGCCGGTTGAAAGTCAGCCCCGCCTTTGTTGACGCTCAAGTCGTCGGCGAGCATGGCACGTCGCAAGTGTTTCTGTGGTCGTCGACGCGCGTCGCCGGCGTGCCGGCCATCGCCGCTCTCGATCGTCACGGCGAAAGCGTCGAGGAGTTTCGTCGGCACGTCGAAGACGAGGTGCGCTACGCCAACATCACCATCATCGAGGGTACCGGCGCGAGTCAGCTTGGCATCGGTATGGCCACGGCACGTATCGTCGAGGCGATCCTCCGCGACGAACAGGCGGTCATGCCGGTCGGCACGTTCAATGCGCGTTACGGGACAACGCTGTCGCTGCCGAGCGTTCTCGGCCGCACCGGTGTCAGCCGTGTCCTCGAACCCGAGATGTCCGATGCCGAGGCGCAGAGCCTGCAACGGAGCGCCGACCGGCTGCGGGACGTTCTGCAGGCGCTGAAGGTGTAGAGGGACATATATTAAGGCAACGCCCGTCCTCGGCGCCGTCTTGACGCCGGCGATTTCCCGCCGCAACTCTAGGCCATGACAGCCAAGGATTGGCGCGCGCCCGGCC
>JBAVMB010000164.1:0-1672 GCA_049689615.1 Allostellaceae bacterium | reverse complement strand
TGCGGCGATGGATCACGACTTCGAGGAGGCAGAGCGAACGCAAATGATCGTGCCGCCGATCGGGTCGACCGGCTGCACCAGCGGATCGGACGCTTATCGCCGGCTCACTTGCCCAGCTTTTTCGCCTGGGTCTGGAGCGAGTGTTCCTTCTGGCTCTGCATCGCCTTGGCCGAGAGCTTGCGCATCAGCGTCGGGCTCTTGAGCCGCGTGTCCTGACCCTTCACCGGGTTCTGGATCGCCTCTTCGAGCGAGTGCGCCCATTTCCATTCCTCGCGCGGCCGCGCCTTTTGCCCGGGCGCGAGCTGATCGAGGCCCCAGAAAATCTCGAGCCGGTGATTGTCGGGATCGCGGAACTCGACGGCGATCTGCACGCCGGCGCGGCGGCGGCCTTCGAAGTCGATCGGGATCTTGTGCTGTTCGAGATGGGCGCGCGCTGCCAGCACCTCGTCGAGCGTCGCGACTTCGAAGGCGATGTGGTTGAGCTCGTAATTGTCGTTCGGCTTGCCCTTGTCCATCGAGCCGACCAGCGCCAATGAATGGTGATCTGGCCCGCAGCGCAGGAAGGCCATGCCGCCCGGCGCCATGTCGGACGTGTAGATATCGGAAACCTCGAGGCCCATGATCTCGGTATAGAATTTGAGCGAGCGCTCGAGATCGGCGCAGTTGATGACAATGTGGCCGAGCTTGCCGATCTTGAACGGCAGGCCCTTGGGCTTGACGTAATGCCGCTTGAGTTCTTCGACCTTGGCCAGATCGAGCGCCATGATGCGCCTCTCCTATCCCCGGTGCGCGCGAACTGTAACGCCGGGCGCGGGCGGAGTCAGCAGGGGCCGGCCCTGAAATTAGGCCACGTCCGCTGCCAGTTCGGTTGACGGCCCACTTAAGCCAATCGGGCCTTCGTCTCGAACTCCCTACGGCTCATAAATCCGATTGCCGAGCGCCTGCATTTCAAGTTTTAGAAGCGCCCGATGAATGGCTCGACTCAAATGCTCGGTCGACATACTCTGTTTTCATCGGCGGCGACCAACATGGGCTTCCCGCCGACTGAGAGAGGCGCCTGCCTCCGGAAGAGAAGTTGCGCGCACTCCCGCTCTCCTTACGCGAAAGGAGATCATATGCGCACCCACGTCGAACCGCTGGCCGCGGCGCGCTGCCGCCACTGCCGCGGTGAGTTACGACTCAAGCAGGTGGTTGAGTCAGTCGACCCCGCCCTTGATTTGGACGAAGAGATATTCGTCTGCATAAAGTGCGGCCGTGAGCAGAGGTACATAGTGAGCCGTAACCACTATGAGCCACATCTCAAGACCCCCCTAGCCAAACGATGACGTTCTCTGCGCCCCGAACGTCTATTGGCACGAAAGCACTAGAGACATCCGCGCAAGCAGGAATCCAGGGCAATGGCTCGTCGCCCGCTCCTGGACTCTCGCTTGCTCGGAAGTGACGCCAACAAAAATCATTACAACGCGCGATACATCACCAGCGCGTCGACCAGGCCGAGGCGCGGATGGCGGAAGGCATTGGGCAGGCGGCCGACCATCGCAAATCCGCAGCGCTCCCACAGCTCGATGGCGCGCTCGTTGGTGGCGACGACGAAGTTGAACTGCATGGCGCAGAAGCCGCGCGCCCGCGCCGCATCGAGCGAGTGCACGCACATGGCGCGGGCGACGCCGCG
>JBAVMB010000163.1:0-3153 GCA_049689615.1 Allostellaceae bacterium | reverse complement strand
TTTCGCCCTGAAATTGACCGAGCGCGGCGATATTCGATACTTCGCGCAAGACGTACTCGACGAACGCGCCGCGACGGAAGCGCAGCTGCGCGCGGTTGCATCGCAAGACGGCCTCAATCTGTCGTTCGAACCCACGGCCGCTGCTCAAGGTAATCTCAAGAAGCTTGCGGTGCTTCACGGCGCTGCATTCGATCGCCGTTTTATCGCGGACGCCGAGAGCGCGCTGGAGAACGAGCTTAGCGCTGCGGCACACGAGGCACGTGATGGTGTAAATCCGGGTCTGCAGTATATCGCAGTGCATCGCCGGTCGTGGCTGTTGGCGCAACAACGCCTGCTCGAACAGATTTCCGCCGGTTCGACAATTGGCGCAGAGCCGGAGGCGGCTCCGTTGGGGTGGCATTATCAGCCGCCGCCCTCCCATTGAATTCGGTGCGAAGGCGGATGACAAAGCGATACAAAGTCGGCGACCACGTAAGCTGGAACTCCGAGGCCGGCCGCGTCAGGGGCCGCATCGTCAAGGTGCATGCGCGGAACGTCGTGTTCAAAGGCTACACGCACCACGCCAGTGCCGGCGAACCGCAATATGAAATCAAAAGCGATGTGTCCGATCACATCGCCATGCACAAGGGCAGCGCACTGACCAAACTGCGAAATTGATCCGCACCGTCAATTCGCTGCGGCCGCATGGCGCCAAGAACCCAAAAATGGCCCTGCCGGCGACCTGCGTCGCACGACGGTGCCGCACCGTTATGATCCGAGACCGAAAAGGTGCCACTGCAAGAGGAATTCGATAGATGAAAGCGCTTGTGTACCGCGGACCCGGCAAGAAATCGCTCGAGGACCGGCCGATGCCCCAGATCGCGGGGCCAACCGACGCGATCGTGCAGATCGTCAAGACCACCATCTGTGGCACCGACCTGCACATCCTAAAGGGTGACGTGCCGACCTGCATGCCCGGCCGGATTCTCGGCCACGAAGGCGTCGGCGTCGTCGACAAGGTCGGCGCCGGCGTTACCGCATTCCATCCCGGCGATCGCGTCCTGATCTCGTGCATCTCGGCCTGCGGGCGCTGCGAGTATTGCCGCCGCGGCATGTATTCCCATTGCACCACGGGTGGCTGGATCCTCGGCAACGCGATCGACGGCACCCAGGCGGAATACGTTCGCATTCCGCATGCCGATACCAGCCTCTATCCGATCCCGCCGGGCGCGGACGAAGAGGCGCTGGTCATGTTGAGCGACATCCTGCCGACGGGCTTCGAATGCGGCGTGCTCAATGGCCGGGTGCACCCGGGCGCGACCGTTGCGATCGTCGGTGCCGGTCCGATCGGCCTCGCGGCGCTCCTGACGGCCCAGTTCTATGCGCCCGCGGAGATCATCATGATCGATCCCGACGCCAACCGGCTCGAGGTCGCCAAGCGCTTCGGCGCCACTCAGACGATCCAGGCCGCCGGCGACAAAGCCGCCGAGGCCGTGATGCAGATGACCGGCAAACGCGGCGTCGATACCGCGATCGAAGCCGTCGGCGTGCCGGCGTCTTTCATCACCTGTGAGGACATCGTCGCGCCCGGCGGCACCATCGCCAATATCGGCGTACACGGCGTCAAGGTCGACCTGCGCCTGGAGAAGTTGTGGTCGCAGAACATCACGATTACAACGCGGCTGGTCGACACCGTGACGACGCCCATGCTGGTGAAGACAGTGCAGTCCCGCCGCATCGATCCGAAGCTGCTGATTACACATCATTTCACGCTGGACCATATTCTCGACGCCTACGACACCTTCGGGCAGGCAGCCAAAACGCGCGCCCTCAAGGTCATCATCGGGGCGTAACGGCTTCGGCTGGGATTGCGGGTCGGGCTACAGGCGCTCCTGAAAGACGTGGAGTATGAAGAGGTTCGGCTACGCGAATATGTGATGTATGTCAGTTATCATTGATTGTGTGGCTGTGGCTGTGGTGTTGAATTCCATGCGGCGAGAGGGTCAATCAAGTCAATCAATAGGTGGCTGATTGATATGGCTCCTCCGCGTTGCCCCCGCGGCTTGGATCGGAGGTCGCCGGACATTGAGCGATTCATCTCACACCCATCATGTCGTCATCGTGGGCGCTGGTTTTGGTGGTCTTGAGGTCGCACATCGTTCAGCCGGCGCGCGATCTTTCCGCGTCGGTAGACGCTCAGCCGTGCGCCGGTGGGGCTGTCGCCTCGTTCATTGTCGCCAATGCAATGGTGGAATGGGCGTAGGCGCCGCCCGCCCTCATTTCAGCAGCGACCCAGATCGCTTCCATCAATTCTTTTTCGGTCGCACCGTGGCGAAGGGCGGCTTTGGTGTGCCCGCGTATGCAATAAGGGCATTGCGTCACGTGCGCCACCGCAACAGCGATCAACTGCTTCGTTTTTGCCGGCAGCACGCCGTCGGCGAACACTTGGGTGCTGAACGCCTGGAAGGCATTCTCGATTTCCGGCGTCAGCGCGCGGCGCTTGCTGGCCGTTGCAGGCGATGGAAGCGGGTACAGAGTTTCAGCCATCTGAATTCCTCCCTCTTGCAGAGTCGTTTGGGCGGGCATTAAAGCCGTTCTCGCAATTATCGGTATCGTGGCATCTATTCAGCTTCGCCCCGTGCCATGGATTCAGGCTAGACGATTTTTTTTATCACGCGATGCAGATATGCGGTCGCTACACGCCCCTCGCGATATCCAATCACCGTTTCCGCAAGACGCGAATTCCTCGCATGACAGCGCAGCGTCAAATCACAATTGGCGCTAAATAGACGACAATTACACCTGCAAGCGTGCTCAAGACGGCCATCCGCACCACAGCTTGCTGAAGCGTTTTGCCGAGAAGAAAATCGAGGGCATTGTCGCTTCGTTCACAAGCCGCGAACTGTTCGTCCGATGTGCAGGACATGACCAATTCCTCCCCGAGCGAGGGATCCAAGAGCCGTTGATGCATCGACTGAGCAATTCTGGCTCAGGCGTGTTTGGGACTCGACGAGGTCTCCAGGTGTCGTGCGCCATCAATACGAGCCGGGCAACCGATACGCGCGATCCCTGTCCAGTCCGGTGGGTCGCTGGCTGGGAAGCTGTCGCTTAATGTGCTGTCGATTCGATTTTCACGGGCGGAGATCGTGTGTTCATAACCGATGTGCGTATTAT
>JBAVMB010000162.1:0-1763 GCA_049689615.1 Allostellaceae bacterium | reverse complement strand
GCACTCGGGTGCCAACCCTTACGATGCAGCGGGGTCGGCTCGCGCGCGAGAATTTCCGCCCACACTTCGAAGCCCGCCACATAGGCGGTCAGCATCTCGGCGCCGCTCGATCCACTCGCCTCACCCTGGGCGAGGATCGCCGGCACGAGTACCGCGCTCGGATGACCGTCGAGCGAGACGTCGTCGTAGTCGAGCACGTGCGCGGCGATGCCATTGATCAAGGCGGCGCTATCCAGGCTGCGCCGCTCGCCCGACGGAATGAGCGAGGCGGCTGCCCCATTCGTGCTGATGACGACTCCTAGCTCGCGATCAATGAGCGCTACCTCTGGATCGCGCGCGCCGGCGATCAGCACGCCGAAGCAGTCGGCGATGCCGGTGCGTGCGGTGGCAACGCCTTCGGCGGGAATTTGGCGCAATTCCAAGCCGGCGACGAAACGGCCGAGATCGAGGGTGAGCGCGCTCATGTTGGCTCCGATGACGAAAGCGTGGAAGGGGAACCTGCAATCGTCATCTTAGCGGAATTCCGGCGCCGCATCTAACGTGATTTGACGGCCGCCGGTCCTACGGTTTCCAGCCCTGTTTCCACGCTGGCGGTGTTTGGCTATCGATCAGAATGAAGGCGATACGGCAGGGTTTGCCGCTGTTGTTGACCCAGGCGTGGTTGGTGCCTTGCTGCACCACGACCTCGCCAGCTTTGACGCGGATTTCACTGTCATCGAGCAGCATGTCGATTTCACCCTCCAGCACCAGCGCGTAGTCGATACTGCGCGTTCTGTGGGTATTGGCGTGACGCTGATAGCCTTGCGTGGCCGGATCGATCCCCATGCCCTGCAGTATCTTGTTGTGGTCGACAGGTCCGGCGTGCGCCGTTGTGGGCGCGAACTCGACGATGCGGAAGATTGCGCCGTTGGTGGGGGGAGGCACCGCAACCGGCGTCTGTGCGCGGTCTGTCGTAACCGATACGTCGACCGGAAACTCCGTCGTTACCCACAAATTCGTCGAACCGCCACCGCCCGGGCGTGCCTTCGCTGGGACAGCGCTGTCGAATAGAACGATTGCCTTGCCTTGTGCGTCGTGGCCGGTGACGACCCGGCGTGTGGACTTGAGCTCCATTTTACTATCTCCCGTGCGGCTTGATCGCGCGACTTTACCGCACTAGACGATATGCTGCGCGCTTGCCAAGAGCAAAGATTGCGAGGCATGCGCCTGCGCGGGTAGGGGAGCAACGTCGTGAGCGTCGAGCGTTCGACACTATCACTGCAGTCGGCCGATGATCCTGGATCTGGATACGACCGCGAGCCAACGTTCACGACGATGGTGCGCGACCTCGACGTCATGGTGCCGATGCGCGATGGCGTGAAGATTTGCGCGGACGTCTATCGGCCCGATGCACCGGGCAAGTTTCCGGCGCTCTTGGCGTTCGCCATTTACAACAAGGATATCCAGGGGCCGGACATGGCGGAGGCACTGCCGCCGCAGCCGGCCTGGTCGACGCTGTGGACCGGTCCGCTGGAGGCCGGCGATACGAAGTTCTTCGTCTCGCGCGGCTACGTGCACGTTATCGGTTCGCCGCGCGGCGTCGGCAAATCCGAAGGCGGCGGATCGCGCGAATGGGATTGCTACGATCTGATCGAGTGGATCGCGGCGCAGCCGTGGTGCGACGGTAATGTCGGCATGGTCGGAATTTCCGGCTTCGGCGCCGAGCAGCTCGCGGCGGCGAAAAAGCAGCCGCCGCACCTGCGGGCGATCTTCCCGTTCGATTC
>JBAVMB010000161.1:0-8838 GCA_049689615.1 Allostellaceae bacterium | reverse complement strand
GTTCCAGTGTGACTCGAATCCGGTGTCGAACGCGAGCCAGCCGCGCGCCGCGAGCCAGTCGGCCGTCCGGTGCCGCACAGCTGCGGAATCGAGGCCGGCGGCACGCCAGCGTTCGCGGCAGGCGCCGGCTTGGTCCAACCGGCCTGCCCATTCCGGCCCGATGATTCGTCCAAGCGCACGTTTGATTTCGGCGGCTAGGCCGGGCGAGCGGCCGCCAGTCGAAACGGCGACCGTCAGGTCGCCGCGATGCAGCACCGCCGGCATCTGCACGTCGGAGCCTGCGGGCGCGTCTTCGACATGAACGATGGCGCCGACGGCACGCGCACGCGCAGCAACGTCCGCGGCTGTGGCGGATGGAAGGCCGACGATGAAAACGATCTGGATGCCAGCAAGCTCGCCGGCTTCCGGCAGACGCGCGACCATCCGCGAACCGGCCAATGTCGCAAGCGCGACACTCGGATCGGGTGCAAAGACCGCCAGCGACGTGGCACCGGCCACGTCCAGCCGCTCGAGCCGCCGTGACGCGGCAGGACCGGCGCCAACAAGCGCCAGCCGGAGGCGGGAGAGATCGAGTGTCAGCGGCAACATGCGGCCAAGACCTTGCACAACATCGGGTCCGGTGCCGTACACCGGATTAATCGGCGTGAACGACTGTATTTATACCCTATTTTACGTCTAGCAAGAAGAAAATATATCTTATACACATCATTGTTGGTGTTAATATAGTCCGAACAGAAAATGCGCCTTAAGGACAGTCGGCAAAACCGCTCAGTGCGCCGGCGCCGCGGTGGCCGGATGAAGGGTGATGTGCTGGCGCGCCAGTTCGTCGACCACCTGCTTGGCGGCGGTGTTGCCGCTTTGCGCCAGCTGTGCCGTATCGTTGGCGAGCGCGTTGATCTGGTCACGCAACTTGAGCGTATTTTCGAGCGGCGCCTGCTGGTTTAGCAGGATGGTCGAGTAATTGACCCGCTCGCGCACCAGTTGCACAGTCTGAAAGACCACGGCGGCGAAGAAGCCCAGCGCCAGCAGCGCCAAGCCGAGTTCGAGTGGCGGCTTGCGTTGGCTCGGTGGCGTTTGATCGCTCATCGCGCCCGCTTCGCCGACGTACCGCCGGCCGGGTTGAGACCGTGCCGCTGCATCATCGCGATCAAGGGCTGATCGTTAGTTGCCGCGACCGCGGTGTCCAAGCTGCGCACCAGCGCTTCACCAATGGCGTTGTATTGCTGGGCGTCGGCGATGAACTGCTGACGGGCGGCGACTTCGGCCTGAGTGCGCGCATTGACCAGCGCGAGGACGATATTGACCACGACCAGCAGCAGGCTGAGTCCGCCGAGCGAAATCCCACACCAGGCGAGCCAGCGCGTATGTTGTCCCGTCATAATGCGGTACCTATTGATAAGTGGCCGGAGAGCCGGTCGACGAAACGGCCGCCAACTTAATGCAAAGTCGCGGCCGGGACAAATGACCCGATTCCCGCTAGCCTCGGCGGCGATGAATCACTGGCTGCTAAAATCCGAACCGTCCGCTTATTCATGGGTCGACCTGACGCGCGATCGGCGCACGGCATGGACTGGCGTGCGCAATCACCAGGCGGCGAACAATCTGCGGGCAATGCGCACTGGTGACCGTGCCTTCTTCTATCATTCAAACGAAGGGCTCGCGATCGTCGGTGCGGTCGAGATCTTGCGTGAAGCCTATCCAGATCCAGACGACAAGAGCGGTCGGTTCGTCGCGGTTGACGTGGCGCCGCTCGCAGCGGCGAAGACCCCGGTAACGCTGGCGCAGATCAAGACCGAGCCGCGTCTTAAGTCGCTGGCCCTCGTCCGCCAGGGACGGTTGTCGGTATCGCCGGTATCGGCTGCCGAATGGGCTTTGCTGTGCCGTATGGCGGGGCTCAAAACCTGATGGCGCAACCGCTCTGCCGCGCTGCGGCACTCGTCGAGGGTGCGGCGCGCGGTTTCGTTTTCGGTACCAGCGCTGCGCGTCAGGCGGTGTTCGTGCTGCGGTATGACGGCGAAATCCGCGCCTATCGCAATGCATGTCCGCACCGGGGCACGCCGCCCGAAATCGTGCCCGACGCGTTCTTTGATGCGGAGGGGCGCCTCCTGGTCTGTCGTACTCATGGCGCGCAATTCCGTCCCGCCGACGGATTCTGCATCGCCGGGCCGTGCGCCGGGCGCAGCCTCACGCCCGCGCCCGCGCCCGCGCCCGTGCGCGTCGAAGACGGCATGCTGGTATTGGACGAAGTGAACTAGGTAACCCGGAAGTTCTTGAACTGCCAGGGATCGCGCTTGTCGATGTCTTCCTGGAACAGACGATTGCGATCGTGCAGCGGCGTCCAGTCGCTGAACTCTCCGACCATGTCGCCGAGATACGGCCGACAGATCTCGAGGATGCGCTCGAAATCCATCTCGTCGGGCTCAACCACGAAGGATTCCGGGTTCTCCATCGCCCAGATCGCGCCGGCGAGACACGCCGCCGTGACCTGGAGCGAGGTGGCGTTGTTATAAGGCACGACGCGCCGCGCCTCGTCGATTGACAGACGCGAGCCAAACCAATACGAGCCCTTCTTGTGACCCATCAGCAATACGCCGAGCTCGTCGATTCCGCCCGGCGCGATGTCGTCCATGATCAGACGGTACGATTTCTGGCTATGCCAATTCTTGCCGGCCATCTCGTGCAATGACAGCACTGCGGCGTCGCAAGGGTGATAGACGTAATGCACCGTCGGGCGATAGGCCGGCTTGCCGTTGGCGGCTAGCGTCAGATAGTCCGCAATCGAAATCGATTCACTGTGCGTCACCAAGAAGCCGTGATACGGACCCTCGAGCGGCGTCCATGACCGCATACGCGTGCCGGCGCCCGGGCGCGTCAGATAGATCGCCGCACCACAGCCGAAATCGTGCCGGCCGCCGTCGTCGGGGAAATTCCGTTCGTGGCTGCCCCAGCCGAGCTCGGCCGGCTGCATGCCTTCCGAAACGAAGCCTTCGATCGACCAGGTGTTGACGAACTCGCCGACTTTTTTTGGCACGGTCGAGACCTGCGTGTCGCGTTCGGCAATGTGGATGACCTTGACGCCGAGGCTGCGCGCGAGCTCGGCCCAATCAGTGCGGCTCTTCGGATTGTCGGTGTTGTGTTTCACCGCTTTAGCGATGTTGATCAGCGCTTCCTTGACGAAATGCGACACCAGGCCCGGATTGGCGCCGTGGGTGAGCACGGCCGTCGGACCGTCGCTGTATTTGTTGCGCAGCGCCAGCGCGTCTTCGCGCAGTTTATAGTTCGAGCGCGCTGACGGCGACAGTTTGGGATCGGTGTAAGCGCCAGGCCACGGCTCGATGCAGGTGTCGAGATAGAGCGCCCCCTTTTCACGGCACAGCTCGACCAAGTCGATACTCGCGACGTTGACGGAGACGTTCATCAGGAAATCGCCCTTGCCGAGCATCGGCTCGAGAACCTTGCGATAGTTCTCGCGGGTCAGCGGCTTCTTGATGAATTTCACGCCGAGGGATTCCGCTTCTTTGCGGCCCATGTCGTGCGCGGTGACGATGACGATTTGCTCCGGCTTCATCGCGATGTGACGAAGTACCAGCGGCAACACGCCTTGACCGATGCTGCCGAAGCCGACAATCACCATGCGGCCAGAGAAGGCAATGTGCTTTTGATCGCGTGCCATGACAAAAACCAATAAGCGCGCGATCAATATTTTTCAAGCAAATCAGCGATTGTGCGCGGCGCTATCCTTGACTTTTTTCGGTTTCCGCGAGTCAAAGAACGAGTCGCGACCCAAACGAGTCGCGACCCGCTGTGAAAACGACAACGACCGATTCAGATCGCGGTGAACGCGCGCCGTCGCATGAACATGAGCGCGAGGGCTGCAAAACCGAACAGCGACAAGGTCGTCGGTTCCGGCACGCTGGTGTTCGATATCGGCGAGTCCGACCACAAAGCGGCGAAGCTGAACGTGCTCGGATCAGCCGCGCCGGCAAAGCCGATGTCCAACGAATACGCGTCGTTGGCGCCGAGCTCCGTGCCGGACGGTGCCGTCAGCGTCACGCGCTGCGAAGCCAGCGATATTGCAGTGTTCCAGATCTGGCCCGTTGTCACGTCGTCGAGCTGTGCCGAGGCGATGCCGGCGACACCCGAGTTGATCGTGAACTGGAACGCGGTGGCGAAGGTGCCGAGGCTGTTGTTGAATCCGGGCACGTTGAAGAACGACGGCGCTGGCGCGCTAAAGCTTGGCGAAGGCACGATGTTCCAGGCCATGTTGCCGTTGAACAACTTCCAGCTGTCGCCCAGGTTCGTCGTGGGCGCGCCGTCCGTGCCGCTCGATCCGGCGCCGGACCAGGGCACGACGATGGCATGGGCCGGCGTCGCCGCGAAACCGACGGTCAGGGCCGCCGCTATCGTCGCAATGGACAGAAAACGGGTGCAAAAAGCTCGCAAAATTCCGGTCATGGCTCACTCCTTGGGGCGACGGGTTCCGTCCGTCCGGTGCCAGTGAAGGACGTCGGCCAGTCTTCTAGTTATCCTCAGGAATAACGGCAGTATTTGTTCAATTCAATTCAATATCGTGGTAAATATCACGGAATAATAGGTAAATTACGACTAAGTAACGTTAATTGGTCCTACAATAGAGTTAAATCTGTCCCACTGAGTAGGGCTACACCCGAACCTGTTCGATCCAAGCGAGGTGTTCTGAACGGGACAGTGCGGGATTCTCTTTGACCAATGGTGGCATACCAGATACCATAACTCCTAATGAGGGGGCCGACCGAAACGGCACCCCACGGGAGGGTTGCCTATATGACGGCCACGCGTCTCGTTATCAAACCGATCGACTCACCGGCGAGCTTCCGCCTGCAGGCCTATCGGAAGCTCAAAGAGGCGATTACGGCGATGAACGTGTACGGCCAGGCGGAAGAGATCCGACTGGATGAGCGCCGTCTATCGCAAGAGCTTGGCGTTTCGCGCACACCGATCCGCGAAGCGCTCACCATGCTCCAGCGCGAAGGTTTTGTACGTACTGTGCCGCGCCGCGGCGTCATTGTCGTGCGCAAGAGCAAGCAAGAAATCGTCCGCATGATCCAGGTTTGGGCGGCGCTCGAGAGCCTGGCAGCGCGTTTGGCGACGCAGCAGGCGTCCGACCGCGAGATCGCGACCCTGCGCCACATGTTCGACGATTTCCGCGACGGCTCACCAGAAGGCCATCTCGACGAATATTCCGACGCCAACATCCGCTTTCACCAGGCGATCATCCAATTGTCCGGCAATCCGGTGTTGGGCGAGATGACGCGCGATCTGTTCATACACATGCGCGCCATCCGCCAAGCGACGATCGGTCAGGAAGACCGCGCCAAGCGTTCGATTGTTGATCATATGAACATCATCGAGGCCCTGCAAAAGCGCGACACCGAGCGCGCGGCTTCGCTGGTGCTCAAACATGCGCTCGACCTTGCCGCCCATGTGGAGCGGCATTGCGACTATCTCGATTAGTGCAGGCAAGGATCCGTCAGAGGCGTGTTGATGGCAGACGAGGTTCAAACAGCGGCAAAACCGCGGACCGCCGATCAATCGGCGGTCATTGAATTCCGGGTCGAACGGCGCGAGCCCGCGGCCGGGACCCAAGCCCTGGCGATGGGCCAGGCATAAGGTGCGCGAAGGAGGACAAGATAATGAGTAAGGCACTGGAAGGCGTTCGCATTCTCGACTTCACGCATGTGCAGTCGGGCCCAACCTGCACCCAACTGTTGGCGTGGTTCGGGGCCGACGTGTTGAAGGTCGAGCGGCCCGGCGTCGGCGATATCACGCGCGGTCAGCTGCGCGACGTTCCGAATGTCGACAGCCTCTATTTCACGATGCTCAACCACAACAAGCGGTCGATCACCATCGACACGAAGAATCCCAAGGGCAAAGAGGTGCTCGAGGGCCTGATCAAGATTTGCGACGTGATGGTCGAGAATTTCGGTCCCGGCGTGCTTGATCGCATGGGGTTCACCTGGGAGCGAGTCCAACAGATCAATCCCAAGATCATCCTGGCGTCGATCAAGGGCTTTGGCCCCGGCCCGTACGAGGAATGCAAGGTGTACGAGAACGTCGCGCAGTGCACCGGCGGTTCGGCATCCACCACCGGCTTCCGCGACGGCCCGCCGCTGGTCACCGGCGCGCAGATCGGCGATTCCGGCAACGGCCTGCACCTCGCGCTCGGGATCGTCACCGCGCTCTACCACCGCACCCACTCGGGCAAGGGCCAGCGCGTCACTGTGGCGATGCAGGACGGCGTGCTCAATCTCTGCCGCGTCAAGCTGCGCGACCAGCAACGGCTCACGCACGGACCGCTCAAGGAATACAGCCAGTTCGGCGAAAACATTCCGTTCGGTGATGCGGTGCCGCGCGCCGGCAACGATTCCGGCGGCGGCCAGCCGGGCTGGATCCTCAAGTGCAAGGGCTGGGAAAACGATCCCAACTCCTACATTTACTTCATCACCCAGGCGCCGGTGTGGGACAAGGTCTGCAAGGTGATCGGCGAAGAAGGCTGGATCACCGATCCCGGCTACGCCACGCCGGAGGCGCGGCTGCCGAAGCTCAAGGCGATCTTCGGTCGCATCGAGCAATGGACCATGACCAAGACCAAGTTCGAGGCCATGGATATCCTCAACCAATACGACATTCCCTGCGGCCCGATCCTGTCGATGAAAGAGCTGGCCGAGGACCAATCGCTGCGCAAGACCGGTACGGTGGTCGAAGTCGACCATCCGAAGCGCGGCAAGTATCTGACCGTCGGCAATCCGATCAAGCTCAGCGCAAGCCCGAGCGACGTGAAGCGTTCGCCGCTGCTCGGCGAGCACACCGACGAGATCCTCACCAAGGTGCTCGGCTACGACGACAAGAAGGTGCGCGAGATCAAGGACTCCGGCGCGCTCGGCGGCGCAAAGCCGATGGCTGCGGAATAGCGCGAAACCGTTACCGGGGGCGGATGGCAACCATCCGCCCCCTTTCTTTTCAATTCCGCGCGGCGAAGGCTCGCTGCGTCCAAGGTATGAAGGAGAGTTTCGATATGAGTGCGAAGAATGCGAAAGCCGCTGTGCGCAAAGTGCTTGATCGCGCCAAGGCAGAAAAACGCAGCGCCCTGACAGCGCCCGAAGGCAAGCTGGTTTGCGACGCCTATGGTATCGCGGTGCCGAAGGAAGGCATCGCCACGAGCGCCGCGAACGCGGCCAAGCTCGGCAAGAAGGTCGGTTTCCCGGTCGTGCTGAAGATCGTGTCGCCCGACATCCTGCACAAGACCGAGGCCGGCGGCGTGGTTGTCGGCGTCAAGACCCCGCAAGAGGCGCAGAAGGCCTATGCGACGATCATCGCCAACGCCAAGAAATACAATCGCAAGGCTAAGATCGACGGCGTCCAGGTGCAGCAGATGGTCGGCGGCGGCCAGGAAGTCATCATCGGCGCCGTCACCGATCCGAGCTTCGGCAAGCTTGTCGCTTTCGGCATGGGCGGCGTCCTCGTCGAGGTGCTCAAGGACGTCACCTTCCGTCTCGCGCCGGTAAAGCGCGACGAAGCGCTGGGCATGCTCGATGGCATCAAGGCCGCCGAAATCCTCAAGGGCGTGCGCGGCGGCAAGGGCGTCAATCGCGCCTCACTCGCTGGTCTGATCGAAAACGTCTCTAAGCTGATCGCCGATTTCCCCGAGATCGCTGAGATGGATCTCAACCCAGTCTTTGCGTCGGAAAAGTCGGCAGTCGCGGCCGATGTTCGCATCATCCTTGACTGGCAGCCGCAAGTGCAGCGCTATCGGCCGAGTACCGACGAGATCAATCGCGCCATGAACCGAATCATGCGGCCGAAGTCGGTCGCTGTGATCGGCGCCTCGGCCGAGGATGGCAAGATTGGCAACTCGGTGATGAAGAACCTCATCAACGGCGGTTACGAAGGCAACATCTATCCGATTCATCCGTCGGCGTCCGAAATCCTGGGCCGTAAGGTTTATAAGTCGGTGCTGGACGTGCCGGGCGAGATCGACGTCGCGGTATTCTGCATCCCGGCGAAGTTTGTCGCCGCGGCGCTGACCCAAGTCGGCGAAAAGAAGATCCCCGGTGCCGTGCTGATCCCCTCGGGCTTCGCCGAAACCGGCAACGTCGCCGGTCAGAAGGAGATCCAGGAGATCGGCCGCAAGTACAACATCCGACTGATGGGCCCAAACATCTACGGCTATTACTACACGCCGGAGAATCTGTGCGCGACGTTCTGCACGCCCTATGACTACAAGGGCGGCGCGGCGCTGTCGTCGCAATCGGGCGGCATCGGCATGGCGATCATCGGCTTCTCGCGCTCCGCCAAGATGGGCGTGTCGGCGATCGTCGGCCTTGGCAACAAGTCGGACCTCGACGAGGACGATCTGCTCACCTTCTTCGAGCAGGATGACAACACCAAGGTCATCGCGATGCATCTCGAGGACCTGAAGGACGGCCGCTCCTTTGCCGAAGTGGCAAAGCGCGTCTCGAAGAAGAAGCCGATCGTCGTGCTCAAGGCGGGTCGCACCGCCGCAGGCGCCAAGGCAGCCGGCTCGCATACGGGTGCGCTCGCCGGCAACGACAAGATCTACGACGACGTGCTGCGTCAGTCGGGCGTTATCCGCGCGCCCGGCCTGCGCGACATGCTTGACTATGCGCGCGCGCTGCAGAAGCTGCCGGCCCCCAAGGGCGAGAACGTCGTTATCATCACGGGCGCCGGCGGTTCGGGCGTGTTGCTATCCGATTCCTGCGTCGACAATGGCCTCAATCTGATGAAGATGCCGGCCGACCTCGACGCCGCGTTCCGCAAGTTCATTCCGCCCTTCGGTGC
>JBAVMB010000160.1:0-2297 GCA_049689615.1 Allostellaceae bacterium | reverse complement strand
AACGGCCTGGTCGAGATCGAGCACATCGCCGACGTGACCTCGCGTCTCATCGTTAACCGCGTCGCGCTCAAGACGCGCCACGCCGAAATCGATCCGTGGATCGAGCGTTTTCGCGAGGCCGCCCGTGCCGCTTAGGCTCGACAGCGCGGCGCGCGGCTTCGCCAAGGATTTTGCCGCGCTGCTCGACCTGAAACGCGAGCTGGCGGCCGACGTCGATGCAGCGGCGACGGCGATCGTCGAAGACGTCCGAACACGCGGCGACGCTGCTGTGATCGAACACACGCACCGGCTCGACAAGCTCGAGCTCACCGCTGCCAAGCTGCGCGTCACAGCCGCCGAGATCGCCGCCGCCAAGGCAAAATGCGAGCCCGAAACGCTTAAGGCGCTGAGCCTCGCCGCGGCGCGCATCGAGGCCTATCACCGCAAGCAGGTGCCGCAAGATCTCGACTACACCGATCCCCTCGGCGTGCGTCTCGGCGCGCGCTGGCGGCCGATCGGCGCCGTCGGTATTTACGTGCCGGGCGGCAGTGCGGCCTATCCATCGTCAGTACTGATGAACGCGCTGCCGGCCAAGGTCGCCGGCGTGCCGCGTGTCGCCATGGTGGTGCCGTCGCCCGAAGGCACGCTCAATCCGCTGGTGCTGGCGGCGGCCGAACTCGCCGGCGTCGGCGAGATCTATCGCATCGGCGGTGCCCAGGCGATCGCCGCACTCGCTTACGGCACGGCCACCATCGCGGCGGTCGACAAGATCGTCGGGCCCGGCAACGCCTATGTCGCCGCGGCTAAGCGCCGCGTTTTCGGTCAGGTCGGCATCGACATGATCGCCGGCCCGTCCGAGATCCTGGTGCTGGCCGATGCCAAGAACGATCCGGCCTGGATTGCCGCCGATCTCCTGTCGCAGGCCGAGCACGACACGGCGGCGCAGGCGATCCTGATCACCGATGATGCGGCTTTTGCCGACACCGTTGCCGGTGCCGTCGAAGCCACACTCAAGACGCTGCCGCGCCGCGCGATTGCGGGCGAAAGCTGGCAGCGGTTTGGCGCCATCATCGTTATCCAACGCTGGGACGAAGCCGCCGATCTGGTCAATCGCCTCGCGCCCGAGCATCTCGAGATCGCGGTCGACGATGCGGTGACGCTGGCCGCCGACATCCGCAACGCCGGCGCAATTTTCCTCGGCCGGCACACGCCCGAGGCGGTTGGCGATTACGTCGCCGGCCCCAATCACGTGCTGCCAACGGCGCGCAGCGCGCGGTTCTCGTCCGGCCTGTCAGTGCTCGATTTCATGAAGCGCACGTCGCTGGTGCGTTGCGACGCCGCGAGCCTCAACGCGATCGGACCGGCGGCGATCGCGCTTGCCAAGGCCGAAGGTCTCGACGCCCACGCCTTGTCTGTGGCTGTGCGGCTGAACGTGCCGCGAGGCTCGTAAGCGTAGATCCCAGCCGCAATGAGCGCGTCGCCGCATCGCATCGCCCAGGTCACGCTCGACGAGAAGACGGTCATCCGCCGCAAGGGCGATGTCGAGCACGAACGCGCGGTCGCCATCGCCGATCTGCTCGAGCAGAACAGCTTCGTGCCGAAATCCGGCGCCGCCGGTCCATTCAACCTGCATCTCGGCATCGCCGAGGAGCGGCTGGTACTCGATGTGCGTGATGACGCCGACAAGCCGCTCGAACGCTTCACCTTGTCGCTCGCGCCATTTCGCGGCCTGGTCAAGGACTACTTCCTGGTCTGCGAAAGCTACTTCAGCGCGGTGAAGACCGCCGATCCGTCGCGCATCGAGGCCATCGACATGGGCCGGCGCAGCCTGCACAACGAAGGTTCGCAGCTGCTGCTGGACAAGCTTGCCGACGAGGTCGAGATCGACTTCAACACGGCACGGCGGCTGTTCACGCTCCTCTGCGTGCTGCACATCCGTTAGACTCCATGACGTTGCCGTGGGGCCGCAAAAACCGTGAAAAACGCTGTGCTGGCCGGGGCTTGGCCCGGAAAGGGCTTGACCGAAACCGGGCGTCTAAGGATGTTTGAGCCTCCTCAAACGGCGGTCAGGGAATGCCGAAAGAAGAGTTGATCGAGTTCTCCGGAACGGTGAGCGAGCTCCTGCCCAACGCGATGTTCAGGGTCAAGCTCGACAACGACCACGTCGTCCTCGCGCATACATCGGGCAAGATGCGTAAGAACCGCATCCGTGTCCTCGCCGGCGACCGGGTCAATGTCGAGATGACGCCTTACGACCTGACCAAGGGCCGGATCACCTTCCGCTTCAAGTAGCCGCGGCGTCGCGCACGTGACAAAAC
>JBAVMB010000159.1:0-4494 GCA_049689615.1 Allostellaceae bacterium | reverse complement strand
CGGTGATACCGCCGGCGCTCATGATCGCAAAATCGGCGACGACCCATTCGGGGCGGTTGTCGGCAACCAACACGACGCGGTCGCCGCGGCCGATGCCGAGCGCACGCAAGCCCTTGGCCAGATCGTTCACTTGCCGCCGCGCGTCGCGCCAACTCAGGGCGCGGTAGACACCGTCCTGCTTCGCCCACAGGAACGGCCGGTCGCCTTGGCGGGTCGCTTCGGCGAAAAACATCGCGGCGAGGTTGGGGCAGCTGTGGTAATCCATCGGTCCCCGAATCGACGCCGCTCTGGCTCGCGGGCCCCTGCGGAATACAGGGCTTGCGCCTTGGCGTCAATTTCCCGGTGACCTACGTATAAGGGCGACAGGCGAGGCGGAACATGGCGGCGCAGCGATCATCGGTTAAGCGGAAAGGCCCCGCATTCGGTCGCCTGCCGCAATGGAATCTGAACGATCTTTATCCGGGTCCCGACAGCGCCGAATTGAAGCGCGACTTGGCCGAAGCGGATTTATCAGCGCAACGTTTCCAGGCGGCTCATCAAGGAAAACTCGCCGGGATGGCCGGTGCCGAACTGGGCGCCGCGGTGCGCGAGTACGAGCGCATCCAAGAGCTGCTCGGACGCGTGCTGAGCTATGCCTCGTTGCGCTATGCCGACAATCAGAGCGATCCCGAAAACGGCCGCTTCTTCCAGAACATGCAGGAAAAGGCGACCGACATCTCGACCCGGCTTCTGTTCTTCGCACTCGAGCTCAATCGCATCGACGACACGGCGCTCAACGACAAGCTGCGCGCGCCCGCGCTGGCACACTATGCGCCGTGGCTGCGCGATTTGCGCGCCTTCCGCCCGTACCAGCTTTCCGATGAGCTCGAAAAGCTGCTGCACGAGAAATCGGTGGCCGGCCGCGCCGCGTGGACGCGGCTCTTTGATGAAACAAATGCCGCCTTGCGTTTCCCGGTCAAAGGCAAGCGCCTGACCGGCGCCGAGGCGCTCCATCTGCTGTCCGAGCCCAATGGCGCGACGCGCAAGGTTGCCGCCAAGTCGATCGGCAAGGTGTTTGGCGACAACGCGCCGCTCTTCGCCTTGGTCACGAATACGCTTGCCAAGGACAAAGAGATCGAAGACCGCTGGCGCGGCTTCAAGCGGCCGCTCTCGTCGCGCAATCTTGCCAACTATGTCGAGGACGAAGTCGTTGACGCGCTGATCGCTGCGGTGCGCGGCGCCTATCCGGCTCTAGCGCATCGCTATTACCGGCTCAAGGCGAAATGGTTTGGCGTCAAGACGCTGCCCTATTGGGACCGTAACGCGCCACTGCCGGATCAGGACAACAAGCTGGTGCCGTGGCCCGAAGCACAGCAGATCGTGCTCGGTGCCTACGGCGCTTTCTCGCCGGTGATGGCCGACGTCGGCAAGCGCTTCTTCGACAACCGCTGGATCGACGCGCCGGCGCGTCCGGGCAAGGCGCCGGGTGCCTTCGCGCATCCGACAGTGCCGAGCGCGCACCCGTATCTGCTGCTCAACTATCTCGGCCGCACGCGCGACGTGATGACGCTGGCGCACGAGCTCGGTCACGGTGTCCATCAGGTGCTGGCCGGTCCACGCGGCGCGCTGATGTCGGACACGCCGCTGACCCTGGCCGAAACTGCTTCAGTGTTCGGCGAGATGCTGACATTCCAGGCGATGCTCGCCGGCGAGAGGAACGCGAAACGCCGTAAGGCGATGCTTGCCGCCAAAGTCGAGGACATGCTGAACACCGTGGTGCGGCAGATCGCCTTCGTCGAGTTCGAGCGCCGCGTACATGACGAGCGCCGCCAGGGCGAATTGACCGCCGAGCGCATCGGGACCATCTGGCTCGATGTTCAAGGCGAGAGTCTCGGTCCGGCGATCCGCTTCGAGGACGAGTACCGCTGGTACTGGGCTTACATCCCGCACTTCATCCATACGCCGTTCTACGTCTACGCCTACGCCTTCGGCGATTGCCTGGTGAACTCGCTCTATGCGGTTTATCAGGGCGCGGCGCAGGGCTTCGCCGAGAAATATCTCGACATGCTGCGCGCCGGCGGCACCAAACGGCACAAGGAGCTGCTGGCGCCCTTCGGTCTCGACGCGTCGGATCCGAAATTCTGGCAGAAGGGCCTCGGCGTGATCGCCGGCTTCATCGACCAGCTCGAAGCAATGGGCTAGCGCTTAATCTCTTCCGGCACGGGGGTGCGTTTGGACTAGAAGCCGCTGGTTCCCGGAGGGCCGCCGACATAGCGGTCGGTAAGCGCAACGCTTAGGCTGATAATCAGAACGCTCGCGGCGAAGGCCAACAAACCAATGGCCATCTTGCGATTGGCGCTTCGCCGGCTCGCGACGAATTCTTCAGCCGTAGGAGGGGCCGCGCCGATGCCCCGCTGGCGGGCCGCCGTGCGCTCTTCCTGTCGCGCCCAGCGGTAGATCATCAACATGCTGGTGGCCGCGAACATCATGCTGCCCGGAATCCACATGGTGAGGCCGCCAAATTGCTCGTCGACCGCGGGGCTGAGCCAATAGCGGCCCATCGCGTCGTAGGCATGATAAAGCACGCCGTGCTTAAAGCTCAGATAGGAGCCCAAAAGGATATTGCCCATCGACGCGAACCAGAACATGCACAGCCTCACGCCCAACGACGCGTTGAGCGGATAGGGACGCTGATCGAGCAGACGCCAAAAGAAAATAAGGCCGCTGATTAACAGCGTCGTATGCCAAAGGTAGTGGATCGGTTCGTCGACGACGGCGAGGTCGTGGTAGCGCGGAATCATCCAAAAATAGGTCACGCCGACGAACAGGACCGTCGTGATCGCCGGCTGCCCGAGCACTCCTAAGGCGCGGACAAACGGATTGCCAAGCAGCGGCGGGAGAACCCGACGCCGAACCCATGACGGCAGCCCTCGCGTGAGAGCCGCTTGCGGCGCCGCGAGCATCAACAGCATCGGACCGCCGGTGCGCAGCAGCATGTGCTCGACTTGATGTGCCACAAAAAGATGGTCAGCTAACGGATCAATCGGGGATTGCAATGCAAGGAAGATCGCCGCAAGGCCGCCGAAGTACGCGAGGTGGTGCCGTACGCCCGCCCGGCGGGCCAATGGCGCGGTGGCGTTGCGCTGGCCGGAAATATAAAGCCAAGCGCTTGCGAGGAGGCTGAGCGTGATGCCGGGCGTGAACGGCCAATCGGTCCAGATCGCCGAACGGGGCAGGATATGATCCGCGCGCAACACCGGCGGAACAGCGGCGAGCACCGGCATCAACGCGGCGACGATAATTGCGGACCAAAGCACCGATGGCGGGATCAGACGAATTGGCCGTGCTGCACGTATCGACATTCGCTGGTCCGGGTCGCCTTTGCCTAGCCCTGGGGTTTGATCAACGCCTGTGCGAAGTTCAGTAATTCTTTTGGGCCGACCGCATCGGCGCTCGACACGTTCGTTGGCGTAACGATCGCCCGCGAAGCGGCGCCGGTCGACCAACGACTTGTTGGAATAAGTGAGCACCCTTTCGGCGGCAAGGCTCACTTGCCGTTACCGCCGCGGCAGATGGTCGCTGCGGCCACTCAGCCCCACGGGATCGGCGGCTTTCGGATTACGAGCACTTAATGTTAAACAGACCGTGCTCTATTCGGGCACAAACGAGAGAAACCATGTCAACCGATGCCGCAACGACCGGGACCGACAGCGCCGCAGCGACGGTGCAGCTCGGTCTCGTCCGACTTTCTCTTCTTGCCATTTGTATCGGGATCGTCAGCGGCGTCGGTGCCGTCGTTTTTCGCGGGTTGATCGCTCTGGTCCACAATATCTCGTTCTCAGGCATCGTCTCCGTCGTTTACGACGCGAATATCTTCACGCCGCCGAGTCCCTGGGGAGCATCGATCATATTGGTGCCTGTCATCGGCAGCGTCGTCGTCACGCTCCTTGTGACCAAGTTCGCGCCCGAGGCCAAGGGCCACGGTGTGCCCGAGGTGATGGACGCGATCTATTACAACCAAGGCAAGATCCGACCGGTCGTCGCCGCAGTTAAGTCCCTCGCGTCGGCGATCTGCATCGGCACTGGCGGCTCGGTCGGGCGCGAGGGACCGATCGTTCAGATCGGCGCGACGTTCGGCTCCACGGTCGGCCAAATCGTCCGTATGGCGCCCTGGCAGCGCATCACGCTTGTCGCCGCTGGCGCCGGCGCCGGTATCGCGGCGACGTTCAACACGCCGATCGGTGGCGTGATGTTCGCGATCGAGCTCATGATGCCTGAAGTGAGCGTCCGAACCTTTCTGCCCGTCGCGTTGGCAACCGGAACGGCGACGTTTATTGGCAATCTTGTGCTTGGCCCGCAGCCAGCTTTTGCCATGCCCGCACAGGCATTGATCGGAAACCACCCGGTGTCGCTCACCGCTTTGTTGCTGTTCGCATTGCTCGGGATTGTCGTCGGCGTCGGCGCAACGATCTTTGTGCGGGCCATACCTTTTGCCGAGGATCAATTCGATCGGAT
>JBAVMB010000158.1:0-6670 GCA_049689615.1 Allostellaceae bacterium | reverse complement strand
GGATAGTAGTGAACGCCGTAGCGCGCGCAGATCTCGGCAATGCGATAGGGCATGCCGGCGCCGCAGGTGACGCCGTTGACCAGGCCATGCGCCCCGTCGAGCACGCCGTTGAGGATGCGTTCGGCGGCGGCCATCTCCCACAGGATGTTCATGTGCAGCCGGCCTTGGCCGGAGGCCCGCTCGTAGGCGACGCGCGCCTGGTGGATGCCGCCGGCAATGGCGTAACGCACCAGCTCTTCGTGGCGCTCGCGCCGCGTCTTGCCGTGATAGATCTGGGCGATGGTGCGGCCGTTCGCGTCTTTCGAGTCGGCGTTGACGCCGGAGAACGTGCCGACGCCGCCCGAATGCGCCCACGCGCCCGAGCTTTCGCCGTTCGAGATCGAAATGCCCTTGCCGCCTTCGACCAGCGGCAGGACCTCGCGACCCGAAATCCGCAGCGCATTCAGCGCTTTCACGCGTATCCCCTCTTCTTCCGCCGCGCCCGCTCCATCGCCTATCTGGGACGGGACGGCGCGACGGTCAACCCCAGCAGTTTATTCCGCTGGCGTGGCCTTGGCGGCGTCGCGTTGGCGGCGCTCGTCGGCTAGCTTGGCGCCGATGTCCTCGCCAGTCGCCTGGTCGACTTGCTTCATCGACAGCTTCACCTTGCCGCGATCGTCGAAGCCCAGCACCTTCACCTTCACCTGATCGCCGACCTTGACCACGTCGGTAACCTTGCCGACGCGATTCGGGGCCAGCTCGCTGATGTGCACCAAGCCGTCGCGGGCGCCGAGGAAATTGACGAAGGCGCCAAAATCCATCGTCTTCACCACCTTGCCGGAATAGATCACGCCGACCTCGGGCTCGGCGACAATGCCCTTGATCCAGTCAATCGCCGCCTTGGAGGCGTCTGCGTCGACCGCCGCGACCTTGATGGTGCCGTCGTCCTCGATGTCGATCTTGGCGCCCGTGACCTCGCAGATCTCGCGGATTACCTTGCCGCCGGAGCCGATGACTTCACGGATCTTGTCCTTCGGAATGTTGATCGTAGTGATACGCGGCGCGTTCTGGTTCACGCCTTCGCGCGCATGGTCGAGCGCCCGGCTCATCTCGCCCAAGATGTGCATGCGGCCGTCACGCGCCTGGGCGAGTGCCACCCGCATGATCTCCTCGGTGATCGAGGTGATCTTGATGTCCATCTGCAGTGCAGTGACGCCCTGGTCGGTACCCGCGACCTTGAAGTCCATGTCGCCGAGGTGATCTTCGTCGCCGAGGATGTCCGACAGAACGGCATAGCCGCTCGGCTCCTTGATCAGGCCCATGGCGATACCCGCCACCGGCCGTTTCAAGGGTACGCCGGCGTCCATCAGCGACAAGGAAGCGCCGCACACCGTCGCCATCGACGACGAGCCGTTCGATTCGGTGATCTCCGAGACGACGCGGATGGTGTAGGGGAAGGTTTCGGCAACCGGCAGCAGCGGATGCACGGCGCGCCAGGCGAGCTTGCCGTGGCCGATCTCGCGCCGGCCGGGCGAGCCCATGCGTTTGGCTTCGCCGGTCGAATAGGGCGGAAAGTTGTAATGCAGCATGAAATTCTGCCGATACTCGCCCTCGAGCGCATCGATGATCTGCTCGTCCTCGCCGGTGCCGAGCGTGGTCACCGCCAGCGACTGGGTTTCGCCGCGGGTGAACAGCGCCGAGCCGTGGGCCCGCGGTAGCACGCCGACTTCGACCGAAATCGGCCGGATCGAACGGGTGTCGCGGCCGTCGATACGCGGCTGGCCCTTGAGGATGGCGCCGCGCACGATCTCGGCCTCGAGTGACTTGAACACCTTGCCGGCGAGCGTGCGCTCGGCCTCGTCGGGGAACAGCTCGGTCAGCTTGGTGCGCGCCGTGTCGAGCATGTTCGAACGCGTCTGCTTTTGCCGTTCGGCGTAGGCGGCAGCGACATCGGCGGAAACCGCCGGCGCCAGCTTCGCTTCGATGGCCTTCTTCTGCGCGTCGATATCGGGCAGCGGCCACGGCTCCTTGGCCGCGGATTCGGCGAGCTCGATGATCGCGTCGATCACCGGCTGGAAGCCCTTGTGGCCGAACATTACGGCGCCGAGCATGACGTCTTCCGACAGCTCCTTGGCTTCGGATTCGACCATCAGCACGCCGTCACGCGTGCCGGCGACGACGAGCTCGAGGCCGGACAGCTTGAGGTCGTCGATCTTGGGATTGAGGACGTATTGGCCGTCGATGTAGCCGACACGGGCGCCGCCGATCGGTCCCATGAACGGGATGCCGGACAGGGTCAAGGCCGCCGAGGTGCCGACCATCGCCACGATATCGGGGTCGTTTTCCAGATCGTGCGACAGCACGGTGCAGATTAGCTGCACCTCGTTGAGGAAGCCGGGCGCGAACAGCGGCCGGATCGGGCGGTCGATGAGCCGCGAGGTGAGAACTTCCTTCTCGGACGGCCGGCCTTCGCGCTTGAAGAAGCCGCCCGGAATCTTGCCGGCGGCGAAGGTCTTTTCCTGATAGTTGACGGTCAGCGGGAAGAAATCCTGTCCCGGCTTGACCTGGCGGGCGCCGACAGCGGTGCACAGCACCGAGGTCTCGCCGTAGGTCGCGAGCACGGCGCCATCGGCCTGCCGTGCCATTCGTCCGGTTTCGAGCACGAGGCGACGACCGCCCCAGTTAAGCTCCTTGCGATACACGTCGAACATTGTCGATCTCTCTCTCTTTTTTCTCTCTGGCGAAACGGTTAGCAACAGGCGGCGCGCGATGGAAACCCATCGCCGCGGCATCGCCCGTGCGTTCAATCATCATGGCCGGCATCCGCCGGCCGGTAGGCTGCGGCCTCAGCGGCGCAGTCCCAAGCGGTCGATCAACGCTTCATAGCGTGCGGCGTCGACGCGTTTCAGATAGTCGAGCAGGCTGCGGCGCTGGCCGACCATGACCAGCAGGCCGCGGCGCGAATGGAAATCCTTGGTATGGGTCGCCAGATGCTCGGTGAGCTTCTGGATGCGTTCGCTGAGGATGGCGACTTGAACCTCGGGCGAGCCGGTGTCGCCCTCTTTGCGCGCGTATTCGGAGACAAGCTCCTGCTTGCGCGCCACGCTAATCGACATCGGGAATGTCTCCTTCGAATTCAGATGTTCAGCACGCGCAGGGGGCGAATTCCCCCGGCCGCGACTTCGGCGAGCGCCACCAGCTTGCCGCCCAACGTTGCACAGACCGTCGCGCCGTTGCCGATTTGTGAGAGGCTCGCCCGATCCTGCGGGCGCAACGGCGTCACGGCTTGGCCGCAACGCAGGGCTTTTGCCTGGTCCTCCGTCAGGGCGAGCGCCGGGATGTCGTCCAGCGCCGTCTCGAGCGGAAGCAAATGCCCGGAAGCGGCCGGACTATGCCCGAGGGCGGTCAGATTATCCAGGGAAATCGCCAGTTTAACGGTGAACCGGCCGACCGCCAGTCGTCGCAAATCGGCAACAAAAGCGCGGGTTTCGAGCGTTTCGCCGAGATCGCGGGCGAGGCTGCGGACATACGTACCGGGACCGACTTCGGCCTCGAAGATCGCGTGGTCGCTGTCCGGAATTGCCACCAGATCCAGACGGCGAACCTCGACGGGGCGGGCGGCGAGGCCGGTGGCGGAACCGGCGCGCGCCAAGGCATAAGCGCGCATTCCGGCGACTTTAATCGCCGAGAAATCGGGCGGCCGTTGGCTGATCGTGCCGACGAAACGCGGCAGCACCGCCCGGATTTCGGTCTCGCTTGGCCGCCGCGCGCTGGTAGCGACCACTTGGCCCTCGGCGTCGTCGGTGGCGCGGGCCTCGCCCCAGGCGACCGTGAAACGATAGAGCTTCGTGCCGACGACGACGAAGGGCACGGTCTTGGTCGCCTCGCCGAGCGCGATTGGCAGTACGCCAGTCGCCAGCGGATCGAGCGTGCCGGCGTGGCCGGCCTTGGCGGCGCCGAACGCGCGCTTGACCGCAGCGACCGCACGCGCCGATGTCAGGCCCAGCGGCTTGTCGAGGACAACCCAGCCATGGACCGGCGCAGCGCTAGCCCTAGCTGGCATCGTCGGTTTTCTTAGCCGACGGTTTGGCGGCCGCGATATCGCGCGCAACCTCCGGCCGGCGCAGCAGTGCATCGATCTGGCTCGCATGTTCGAACGAGGTATCGAGCGCGAAATGCAGCACCGGCGCGTAGCGCAACTTGACGACGCGTGCGAGCTCGCGGCGCAGATAACCTTCGGCCCGTTTCAGCCCAGCCATTACTTCGGCCGCGTGGCTGCCGCCCAATGGCGCGATAAAAGCGGTGGCATTCTTGAGATCGGGCGAGACCCGGACCTCAGTGACCGTCAGCGCGATTCCGGCGAGCGCCGGATCGTGCAAACCATGCTCGAAGATACGCGCCAGCGCGTGGCGCATTTCCTCGCCGATGCGCAGCGGCCGAGGATTCTGCTCGGATTTCGACATTGCGATCCTCACGATCGCCGACGCGCCGTTACAGGGCGCGGGCGACCTCTTCGACCTCGAAGCACTCGATAACGTCACCCTTTTCGACGTTTTCGTAGTTCTCGAAGGCCATGCCGCATTCGGTGCCTTCGCGCACCTCGCGGACCTCGTCCTTGAAGCGCTTCAGGGTCTTCAGGCTGCCTTCGTGGATGACGACATTGTCGCGCAGCAGCCGCACCTTGGCACCGCGCCGCACCAGCCCTTCGGTGACCATGCAGCCAGCCACCTTGCCGACCTTGCTGATGTTGAAGACTTCGCGGATCTCGGCGTTGCCGAGGAAACGCTCCCGCCGCGTCGGCGCCAACAGGCCCGACAAGGCGCCCTTCATGTCCTCAATCACCTCGTAGATGATCGAGTAGTAGCGGATTTCGACGCCGTCGCGCCGCGCCAGGTCGCGCGCCTGCGGATTGGCGCGGACGTTGAAGCCGATGATCACGGCGTTCGATGCCTTGGCCAGGATCACGTCGCTCTCGTTGATGCCACCGACCGCGGCATGCAGCACGCGCACCGCGACCTCATTCGTGCCGAGGCCCTTGAGCGAGGCGTTGATCGCCTCGAGCGAGCCCTGCACGTCGGACTTGACCACCACCGCCAGCTCCTTGGCTGTGCCGGCGGCGATCTGCGAGAACATTTGCTCGAGCGTGCCACGGCCGGCGGCGGCGGCGGCTTTCTGGCGACGCAGCCGCTGGCGGTATTCGGTGATGTCGCGCGCCTTGGCTTCGCTGTCGACGACGATGAAATCGTCACCGGCGAGCGGCGTGCCGTTGAGACCCAGCACCTCGACCGGCGTCGCCGGTCCGGCCGACGTCACGGTCTGGCCGCGATCGTCGATCAGTGCGCGCACGCGGCCCCACTCGCTGCCGGCTACGAATATGTCGCCGGTCTTGAGCGTGCCGCGCTTGATCAGCACGGTCGCCACCGAACCGCGGCCGCGTTCGAGTTTGGCCTCGATCACGCTGCCTTCGGCGGCGCGGTCGGGATTGGCCTTAAGGTCGAGGACTTCGGCCTGCAGCAGGATGATTTCCTCGAGCTTCTCAAGGTTGATCTTCTTGGTCGCCGAGACCTCGACGTCGAGCACGTCGCCGCCGAGATGCTCGAGCACGATTTCGTGCTGCAACAGGTCCTGACGCACGCGGTCGGGCTTGGCATCCGGCTTGTCGATCTTGTTGATGGCGACGATCATCGGCACCTTCGCCTCGCGCGCGTGGCGGATGGCTTCGACCGTCTGCTCCTTGATGCCGTCGTCGGCGGCTACCACCAGCACGACGATGTCGGTGATCTGCGCGCCGCGGGCGCGCATTGCGGTGAAGGCCTGATGGCCCGGCGTGTCGATGAAGGTGATGCGCTGACCGTTCTTGAGCGCCACCTGATAGGCGCCGATATGCTGGGTGATGCCGCCGGCCTCGCCCGAGGCGACATCGGTCGAGCGCAGCGCGTCAAGCAGCGAGGTCTTGCCGTGATCGACGTGGCCCATCACGGTCACCACCGGCGGCCGCGGCTTCAGGCTTTCTGGCGCATCGGCTTCACCGGCGAGGCCGACTTCGACGTCGGCTTCCGAAACGCGCCGCACCTTATGGCCGAATTCGGTGGCGATGAGCTCGGCGGTGTCGGCGTCGATGTTCTGCGTGATCGTCGCCATCACACCCATGTCGAACAGTTTCTTGACCACCTTGGCACCTTGCTCGGCCATGCGGTTGGCGAGCTCCTGCACGGTGATGGTCTCGGGAATCACCACTTCGCGCGCCTGTTTGACCTGCGCGTCCATCTGCAGCTGCTGCTGCAGGCGCTGTTTCTCGCGTTCGCGCTGACGGCGGAACTGCGAGACGCTGCGCATCCGCTCTTCGCCTTCGTCGTTGAGGGCGCGGGTGACGGTGAGCTTGCTGCGCTGCTTCGGCTCGTCGCGGCGCGGCGCGATCGCCGGACGCTTGACGCCGGCACCGGGACGCCGCGCGCGGTCGTCTTCTTCCTCTTCGACGATCTTGACCTTGCCGGCAGCCGACAGCGCCGCCACCTTGGCGGCGGCGGCTTCGCCGGCACGCTTGGCGACTTCGCGGCGGGAAATCTCCGCCGCCTGCTCGGCTTTGCGCTCCTCGGCGCGCTTTTCGTCAGGACTACGCGGCTCGACCTTGGGCGCCTCGGCCGGCCGCGGCGGCGCGACGAGCCGGGCCTTGGCGAGCTCCTGTTCGCGT
>JBAVMB010000157.1:0-5472 GCA_049689615.1 Allostellaceae bacterium | reverse complement strand
TCGTCAGCAGGTGCTCGCCGCTCCGCCGGATCAGCGTCGCATACTCCCGGTACCGCGCCGGCTGCGGACCGAACATCCCCTGCTCAATGATCTGCGAAAACCCAATCACCGCATTCAACGGCGTGCGCAATTCATGGCTCATCGTCGCCAAAAACGAGCTCTTGGCTCGGTCGGCGCGTTCGGCAGTCTCGCGCGCCTGGCGTTCAAGGCGCTCGCTGCGCCGCAACGCCTCCTCCTGCTGCTTCAGGCGGGTGATGTCAGTATAGAAACAAGCGGTGCCGCCATCGGCCGTGCGGCGTTCGCGCGTCAACAACCAGCGCCCGTCGGTCAGGCGCTGCACGAGTTCGGCATTGGCTTCGCGATGCGCTGCCACGCGCCGCGCCACCAGCGACGTGCGCGAGCCTTCGTCGATGCCTTCGGCCCAGCCGCCACTTTCGGCGACCAGCCGGATGATGGTTTCGAAGCGCGCGCCGGGGACGACCAGCGGCTGTACCGAAGGCGTGTAATAACCGACATAGGTGCGATTACACAGCACCAGGCGGTCGTCGGCGTCGTACAAGGCGAAGCCGCCGGGCGTACTTTCGATCGCGTCGCGCAGCCGGTTCTCAGCGGTGCTGCGGGCGCGCTCCTCGGCCGTCAGCCGCCACGCGAGCCACAGCGCCACCACCGTGACGACGGCAATGATCATGATGTCGAAGGCGACAAAATTCCGGAAGGCCGGCGATCCGCCCGGCGCGATACCGGCGACGACCATCTCGAGCGGGAAGCCCGGTATCGCGCGGACGGTTGTCGCGTTGTGCTGCGGTCGAGTCAGCAGCGCGCGGACCATGGCGCGCGCATCGATCGACTTGCCACGGGTATTGTCTGCGAGAATCGATTGGTCGTCGGCGCGAATCAGAAAATCTTCTGCCACGCTCGTGGTGCTGTCCGGGCTTGCCAACTGCGATAGATCGACGACGGCGACGACGGCGCCGGTGCGCGTGTCGAGACGATCGAGGATTGGCCGACTCATGCTGAAATTCGGCGCGCCGTCGGCGCCGGTTTCGGGACGGCCGATGAACGGGCGCGCGAGGTTGGTCGCTTGCAGCTGCTTGAAATAGGGGCGGTCGGCGAGGTTGCGTGGTGCCGGCGGATAATGCGCCGAATCGAGGACCACGGTGCCGTTCCGGTCGAGAACCAGGAGATCGCGCACGTGCGGCAGGCGCATGCTCTCGTTCTCGATCAGCGCCTGATCGCCGGCATTCAGCGGGCCCGTGGCGATCCGGCTCTCGAGCTTGGTCGCGACCGTCTCGAGCGCGAGATCGATCGTCGTGAGCGTGTGGCTCGCCTGGTCCGCCAGCATGGTTGCGGTCGCATCGCGCGCCTCGGCTTCTCGCTCGGCGGTCGTCGAGTAGAAGTGATAGACGAAGACGCCGTTGGCGCCGTGCAGCAACGCCACCAGCAGAATGGTGACCACCAGGATGCGGGGCGCAAGCTGCCGTCCGCGTGGCCCATCGGCAATGCCGGCGGACGCGTGGCTCGAGTCAGTCCGCTTGATAAAGCGCCACACAGTCATCCTCGGTGCGAGAGGCACCAACCTCAACCTCTCAACGTAGCGGGATCGAACTTATCACGGGGTTAACCCCTTCGAACGCGATCACAGTTATGCTTAAAAAAAACTGAATCGGAGCCCGTCGTGTCACAACCCCAGCCTACAAGCCCGAACGCCCTATTCATCGGTCACCCCGGCAGCCGGTCCCGGCTCGATACGCCCGCCTTGGTGGTCGATCGTCCTGCGCTCGATCGCAACATCGCTGCGATGGCGGCCCATGCGCGCGCCGCCAGCGTCGCGTTGCGGCCGCACGTCAAGACGCACAAATCTGTCGCCATCGCGCAACGCCAGATTGCGGCCGGTGCGCGCGGCGTATCGTGCGTCACGCTCGGCGAGGCGGAGATCATGGTGCACGCCGGCATTCCGGGCGTGCATCTGACCTCACCGGCGGTGACTGCAGCCAAGCTCGCGCGGCTGGCGGCCTTGGCGCGCGCGCCACATCACGGTCTCAGTGTCGTCGTCGATCATGCGGACACCGTCGCAGCGCTGAGCGCGACGTTGCGTGATCAACCGGCGCCGCTTTCGGTCCTGGTCGACGTCGACGCAGGCCAGGGCCGCACCGGCTGCAATTTCGAAGCCGCGCCGGCTTTGGCGCGCGCTGTGCGGGCTGCGCCCGGCCTTAAATTCGCCGGTATCCAGGCCTACGCCGGCCACTTGCAGCACGTTCCGGTCCGGACCGAGCGGCGCGAGCACAGTTTGCGGCTTGCCGACCGGCTGCGCGCGCTGCTGCGCCAACTGGCAGCGGACGATCTGCCGGCGCCGATCATCACCGGCGGCGGTACCGGCACCTTCGACGTCGATCCCGAAGCGCGGGTGTTTACCGAGCTGCAGGTTGGCTCCTACGTCTTCATGGATGTCGAATATCTGCGTGCGCTTGCCGACGGCCGCAACGCGCCGCCGTTCGAGACCGCGTTGTTCGTGGCGACGGCGGTTATCGGCGTCAATCAGCCGGCCTATCTGGTGACCGACGCCGGCCTCAAGAGCTTCGCCACCGATGGTCCCCGGCCCGAGCCGGCCCTCGTCGCGCCGCTGGGAAGCCGCTACGAGTTCTTCGGCGACGAGCACGGCAAGCTATTCGTGCCGGCTGATGCCGCGCGTCCGGCGCTCGGTACGGTGATCGAATGCGTCACGCCGCACTGCGATCCGACCGTCAACCTGCACGATTGGTATCACGTCGTCGATGGCGACACTCTGGTCGAGATCTGGCCAGTTGACGCGCGCGGCAAGCGCTAAGCTATTTCGCCGCGAAAGCTTCGACCTCCACCAGCCATTCGGATTTCACCAGCGATTGCACCACGACGGTGGTCGAAATCGGCCGCGCCGCGCCGAGGATTTTTGCCCGCACTTCGCTGTATCCGGCGATGTTCTCGTGCTTGGTCAGGTAAGTGTTGATCTTGACCAGGTTCTCGACGCCCATGCCGGCGGATTCCAGGACGTTGACGATGTTGCGCCAGACCTGTTCGGTCTGGGCCTTGATGCCTTGTGGTGTCGTGCCGTCCTTGGTCACCGGAATCTGGCCGGCGATGAATAGGACGCGCTGTCCGGCCGGAATTTCGACGCCCAGGCTGTAGGGTCCGTTCGGCGGCGGCGAGGCCGCGGGATTGTGGATTTTCATGCTCTGTCCTCCCATGGGTTAAACGCGCGTGCCGCGCAGGAAATCGAAGTCGCAGCCCTGGTCTGCCTGCAACACGTGTTCATGATAGAGTCGGGCATAGCCGCGTTCCGACAAAACCGGCGGCGGCGCCGGCCGGTGCACGAGTTCGGCCGGATCGACCAGCAGCTCAAGTGACTTGTTCTTAACGCTCAGGCGAATGCGGTCACCGTTGCGGACTTTGGCTAACGGTCCGCCGCTCGCCGCGTCGGGCGCGACGTGCAGGACGACGGTGCCGTAGGCGGTGCCGCTCATCCGCGCGTCAGAGATGCGGACCATGTCCTTGACGCCGGCACGGGCGAGTTTCGCCGGAATCGGCAGCGAACCGGCTTCCGGCATGCATGCTGCGCTCGCTGGCCCGGCGTTTTGCAGCACCAGAAAGTCGTCCGGCGTGACATCGAGCGCCGGATCGTCGATACGCCGCGCCACGTCGTCCAGCGAAGCGAACACGACGGCGCGGCCTTCGCGCTCGAACAGCTCAGGGTCTGCGGCGGCGCGTTTCAGGATCGCGCCTTTGGGCGCCAGGCTGCCGAATAGTGCCACGAGGCCGCCTTGCGGTTGCAACGGAGCCTTGGCCTCGCGGATGACGCGGCGGTCAACGAAGCCGGCCTTATCGGCGATCCGTTCCGCCAGCGTCTCGCCGGTCACGGCGCGGCAATCGAGATGCAGCAGCGGCTTCAACTCGCGCAACACTGCGCCAACGCCGCCGGCGGCGAAGAAATCCTCCATGTAATGCTCGCCCGTCGGCTTGAGGTCGATCAGCACCGGCGTCGTGTCGGAGAACCGGTTCAGCCGATCGAGCGGGAAGTCGAGTCCGAGCCTGCCGGCGATCGCCGCCAAATGCAGCACCGCATTGGTCGAGCCGCCGATCGCCAGCAGTACGCGCAGCGCGTTCTCGATCGAATGTCCGGTAATGATATCAGCAGGGGCTAGTTTGCCACTTGCCAATTCGGCCGCTGCCGCGCCGGTTGCCTCAGCGGCGCGCAGGCGGTCGGCATGCACCGCCGGAATCGCCGCGGTACCCGGCAGCATCATGCCGAGCGTCTCCGAGATCACTGCCATGGTGCTCGCTGTGCCCATCACCGCACAGGTGCCGGCGGTGACCGCCAGCGTGTTTTCGACCGCCGCGATGGCCCGGCGGTCGATTTCGCCGGCGCGGAAATGCGCCCAGAAACGCCGGCAATCGGTGCAGGCGCCGAGCCGTTCGCCGCCGTAGCGTCCGGTCATCATCGGTCCGGTGACCAGTTGGATCGCCGGTACACCGGCCGAGATCGCCCCCATCAACTGCGCCGGCACGGTCTTGTCGCAACCGCCGATCAGCACCACCTCGTCCATCGGCTGGGCGCGGATCATCTCCTCGGTATCCATCGCCATCAGGTTGCGGAGATAAAGGCTCGTGGGATGGAGATAGACTTCGCCCAGTGAGATCGTCGGGAAGGGCAAGGGCAGGGCGCCGGCGGCGATGACGCCGCGCTTCACCGCCTCGATCAGCTCGGGTATGAGCCGGTGGCAGGAATTGAAGCCGCTGCCGGTGTCGGCGATGCCGACGATCGGCCGTGCCAGCATGGCGGACGAATAGCCCATCGAGCGCGCATAAGAGCGGCGCAGATATAGCGCGTAGTCGCGGTCACCGTATTCGGTCAGCCCGCGAGCGAGCCCGCTGGGTTCGGCCATGCGTGTCTCCGCCAGGAAAGGGCCGCGGGAATGTGGCGGCGCCATCGAAAACCCCGGCGTGCAGGGTGTCAACCGGCTGCCGCCGTACGTCCGGCGGGCTTGGGCGCGCCGCGTGCCGTCGGTATAATGCCGCCGCGACGAGCGGAGGCTGAATGAAAGCGATCCTCGCGGTGGTGGGCGACGGGGCCGCCGAAACGGTGCTCGAAACCGCGATTCTCGCTGCGCGCCGGTTTGACGGCAAGATCACCGGTCTCAACGCGCTGGCCAGCGAATACGCCGTCGTCTTCGGCGGCGAGATGGGATTCTCGATCTCGTCCGAGGTCGATCGCACGCTCGAGCGCGAAGGCGCCGAGCGGCGCGAGCAGGCGCGTAACCTGTTCAACACGGTGATGCGCAAGCACGGCATCGCCGCCGGCGGCGCCGGCGTGACTGCGGAATGGCGCGAGGAGACCGGACGGCAGAGCGTCATCGTCGGCACGCTCGGGCGGGTCTATGACCTGATCGTCGTCGAGCAGCCGGACAGGGCAGCGTCGTTTGCCGAAGCGACGCTTGAAGA
>JBAVMB010000156.1:0-3113 GCA_049689615.1 Allostellaceae bacterium | reverse complement strand
ATCGTCCGCGCCGAGCTCTATGCCTCGCAGCACCGCAAGGAAGTGGCGCAGATGCTGTCGGCCGACGGCAAGGGCTATCTGCCGGTGCCGGGCGCCGTCGTCGACCGCGCAATGAACTATTACGACGTCGGCTTCTACGGGCCGACCGGCGCGATCGAGCACGAAGCGGAATGGCACAACCACCGCATCGACTTCCAGCCCTGGCCCTATGCGTCGGCCACTCAGCTGGTGGTCAAGGCGATGAACGAAACGGTGGTTGCCGGCGATACGACATTCTTGAAGGGTCTCGATCCCGAATTCGTTGCCAAGGACTTGGTGGACTACACACACGTGCGCGCGGCGCTGAGCAAGTATCCCGATTGGGCGAAGACCGTCGGCGTCGATTTGGCCCATCCGTTCGAGCGCGAGGAGATTATCGAAATATGACGGAGATCTCGATGGTCGGCACGCCTTCGGCCGAACGCGGCGCCAGCGCGCCGCGGCGGTGGCGGCTGCCTGTCCATCGGCTCTATCCGCTCATCGGCATCGCCGTTCTGATCGCGGTTTGGTGGCTCGGCGGTGTGGTCGTCGCCGCCAATCCCGATACCGCGGCGTTCAGCAATTTCGCGCCGGCGCCGGCGATCACCGCGCTCGCTCATCTCGCCGTGACTGGCAAGATCTGGCCGCAAGCGCTCGCCAGCCTGTCGCGCATCGGCTGGGGTCTCGCCATTGCGACGGCCATCGGCGTGCCGGTCGGTATCGCCATCGGCCGCAGCCGCGCTTTCCAGCAAATGACGCATGTGCCGTTCCAGTTCCTGCGCATGATCAGTCCGCTGGCCTGGATGCCGATCGCCGTGATGGCCTTCGCAACCTGGGACGGCGCGATCATTTTCCTGATCACCGCTGCCGCGGTTTGGCCGGTGACTTTCGCCACCGCCAACGGCCTGCGCAAAGTGCATCCCAACTGGCACAAGGTGGCGCGCAATCTCGGCGCCAGCCCGATGCGCATGCTGTGGCGCATCACCTTGCCGGCGGTGGCGCAGGACATCCTCACCGGCGTGCGCCTTGCGCTGGGCGTCGCCTGGATCATTCTGGTGCCGGCCGAATTCCTCGGCGTCACGTCCGGCCTCGGCTACGCCATCAACGATGCGCGCGACACTTTGCGCTATGACAATCTGGCGGCAATCGTGCTGTTCATCGGCCTCTTGGGCTTCGCGATGGATTCCTGCTGCGTGGCGTTGATTCGCCGCTACGCCTGGCATCCCGAGAACTGATCTTCACAGAAGGAGCAACGACATGACGACGACAAAAACCCGGCTGGCGCCGGTCGACAAAGACGGTCTCGAGAAACTCGCGGCCAAAGGCAAGTCGGATCCGACGCAAGTGCGCACCGCGAAGTGCCGCACGGTCGCCGAGGGCCGGTTCCGCCACCTCAACTACATCCGCAACCTGCCGGCGCACGTCGTCGACGAGCCGCCGGTCCTCCTCGGCGACGACACCGCGCCCAATCCGTCCGAGGCGGCGCTGGCAGCGCTTGGCTCGTGCATCTCGGTCGGCATCCACGCCAACGCCATCCACCGCGGCATCACCTTGAGCCGCATCGAGCTCGAGCTCGAAGGCGACATCAACATCACCTCGGTGTGGGGCGTCGGCGACACCAGCGAAAAGCCCGTCGGCTTCACCGCCGTGCGCATCAAGGCGCATGTGGAAGGCGACGCCGACCGCAAGGCGCTCGACGAGCTGGTGGCGCACGCCGTGCGCTGGTCGCCGGTGACCGGCACCTTCCGTAACGCCGTGCCGGTCAGCGTCAATCTTGCCTAGGAGTGCGGTAACGAGCGGCGGCGCGGCCGCCAAGTCGCATCGGCCGGCGGCGAAGGCGTCGCCGGTCGACTTCGACCGCGTGCGCGCGATCGTCACGCAGGACCTGGCGCCGCTCGCCACGCGCATCGACCTCGAGGGCTATTATCCCGAGAGCGTGCTACGGGCGCTTGGCGCGGCCGGCGCCTATGCGGCGCATGTCGGGGCCGCGGACGGCGAGGGCCACCTATGGGACGGCGTCCGCGCCACGGCGCTGGTCGCTGAAGAGTGCGGTGCCACCGCGTTCTGCATGTGGTGCCAGGATGCCTGCGCCTGGTATCTGGCGGTGACGCCGAACGAATCGCTGCGCGCGCATTATCTCGCGCCGGTCGCGCGCGGTGAGCAGCTCGGCGGCACGGCCTTGTCCAATCCGATGAAGGCCTTTGCCGGCATCGAGCCGATCCGCCTCAAAGGAAAGCGGGTCGCCGGCGGCTACCGCGTCAGCGGCCAGGTGCCGTTCGTCTCCAATCTCGGCCGCGGCCACGTTTTCGGCGCCATTCTCGGCACCGATGACGGCAGCCACGTCATGGCGCTGCTCGATACCGACATGACCGGAATCAAATCGGGCCAACGCGCTCAGTTCGTCGCACTCGACGGCACGCGCACCTGGGCGGTGGCGCTGCACGATTGCTTCGTGCCCGACGCGCGCGTGCTGGCGGCACAGGCCGAAACGCTGGTGCCGAAGATCCGGCCGACTTTCATTTTGTTGCAGAACGGCCTCGCTTTTGGATTGATGCGGGATTGCCTGGCGATGATCGGTCGTGCCGCGCGCTCGCTTGGCCACGTCAACCGTTACCTGCCGGAACAGGCGGAGCCGATCGTTGAAGCGTTGGAACGACTCGAGCGCGAAACCGAGTCGCTGTGCGCAACGCCGCTTGCCACAGACAACGAGTACCTCCGCCGCGTCCTGCAATCGCGCATCGACGCCGGCGATTGGGCAATCAAGGCGGCGCACACCGCCATGTTGCATCTTGGCGCTCGCGGCTATGTCCGCACGGCGCGCGCGCAGCGGCGGCTGCGCGAAGCCTATTTCGTCGCCATCCTCACGCCTGCCGGCAAGCATCTGCGCAAGGATCTGGCGGCGCTGGCCGACTGATTCGACTCGATCCGGCTGGGCTTCCGCGCTTCCGGGCCCTGGTGGAAGGTGATACGTTCGCGCTAACGAACGTGTTCTTTCGGAAATTGTTTTTCCAATGGCACGTTCGGCCGGGGGAATCGGGACGAATTCGCTTTACCCCGTTGCTGTTTTTTTGGTGCACGCCTGCGGACGTCGATGG
>JBAVMB010000155.1:0-5565 GCA_049689615.1 Allostellaceae bacterium | reverse complement strand
CCTCGGCGTCGACAGTGTCTATCATGCCGGATTGTTCGCACCGGACACGATTGCGCTGCGCGGCTTGCTTTGGTCCGTAGCGGCGCACGATAGCGTGCCGGCCGCGCCGGTGGCTGTAGGCGTGCCGCGCGATCCAGCCGTGAGCGCGGCGGCTTATGCCGCGATGGGCTATCGCGTGCTCGGGCCGCGCGTTCTTAGGACCGACCGGCTCGAGACGTTTGCCGCCCGCCTACGCGGCCTGGCGCGGCAAGGCGCGTTTGCAATCACGCCGGCCCTCGCGGCACTCGCGCATTGCCCTAGCGCCGAACTCGCGGCGGTGCTGTTGGCGCTCGGCTATCGCCCGACGCAGCATGCTGACGGCGCACGCTTCGCGGCACGGCGCGCACCGGCGTGCCAGCGCCGCCACCGGAATCGGCGTACGTCACCGCCCGTTGCCGGCGACAGTCCTTTCGCCAAGCTCAAGGAGCTCAGCCTTGTCCGCTGACGGTGGCGGCATGCCAACTTTGCGGCTCGACAAATTCCTCTGGTTTGCCCGTTTGGCACGCACGCGTTCTGCAGCGGCGCGACTGTGCGCCGAAGGTCGCGTCGCCGTCGCCGGCATCGCGGCGTTCAAGCCGCATCAGCCGATCCGGGTCGGCGACTGGATCACGGTCGAGCAGGGACTTTGGCGGCGCCGGTTGCGTGTCACGGCCCTCGGCGTGCGGCGCGGCGGCGCGCCAGAGGCGCGGCAACTCTATGACGAGCCCGAGCCGCCGCCGCTGATTCCGCGCGAACCATGGATTGCACTGCTCGAGGAAGAAGCCGGCGCCTGACGTCGCGTCACACGCTGCAATCCTTCCACGGACCGATATCGAGATGGATGTGGTTGCGGTGGTCGTAATTGGTGTTCGGCGTCAGCACGACGCTGAATAGGCCGCAGGCGCCGCGCGCCACCGCATGCAGGAAATCACTCTTCGGTCCATTGCCGCGCCAGTCATTCTCGATCATCACCACGTCGCCGTTGTCGAGCATGAAGCCGGCGATATCGATGGCATCGCCCTTCGCGTGCTCGCTCCATTCTCCGTTTGGTTGGCCGCGGCACGAATAGGTGCCGAAGTGGCGGAGCTGGCTAACCGCGGCGTGCAGATAACGCTGCGCCGCCGGCTGGACGATTTCGCGCGTGAAGCGCTCGAGGCGCAGCGCTAGGTCGCATGTGACGACGCCGGACTGGTTCCACGGCACGCCGTCCGCGCTCACCCGCACCGCATCGTAGACCGGGCACGGACCTTCGGGCGCCGCGGCAGCGACATATTGAACATGTAGCCGGTCGAGATCGGCGCGGCAGGCTGCTGGCGGCAGATAGGTCACTGGCGGCGGGCGGTAGCGCCGGCCGCATCCGGCGGGCGCTAGCAAAGCGACAGCCAGCACCACCCACCGCACCGAGACACGCCAGGACGGCATGGCGTTGAGGGAATCACAGCTGCGCCTTGCGCGGCAAGCGCGACTCGGCATACATGCCGGCCATGACATTGTCTTGTTTCGCATTCGGGACTAACCGATGACCGAGAAAATGCTGCGTGCCGCCTTCGCCGGCGCGCGCGTGACCGTTGCCGGTGGCCTCGGCTTCATCGGTTCGAACCTGGCGCGGCGGCTCGGCGCGCTCGGCGCCGACGTGCTGGTGGTCGACGCCTTGCTGCCCGAGCTTGGCGGCAACCGGCACAATCTCAACGGCGCGCAAGGACGCATCGCGATCGAGATCGCCGATTTGCGCACCGCCGACGCCGCTCCGTTCATCGCCGGTCGCCAGTACCTGTTCAATCTCGCGGGCCAGACCAGCCATCAGGGCTCGATGGATGCGCCTTTGGATGATCTGGATCTCAATTGTCGTGTGGCGCTGCGCCTGCTCGAAGCCTGCCGCCGGGCTACGCCGACGCCGACGGTGATCTTCGCCTCGACGCGGCAGGTTTACGGCAAGCCGCATTATCTGCCGGTCGACGAACGCCATCCGCTGGCGCCGGTCGACGTCAACGGCGTCCACAAGCTCGCCGCCGAGGCCTATCACACGCTCTACCGCAACGTGTACGGCGTCACATCGGCGGTGCTGCGGCTGACCAACACCTACGGCGCGCGCATGCGTGTCAAGGACGCCCGCCAAACTTTCCTTGGCGTCTGGTTGCGGGCGGTGCTCGAAGGGCGGCGATTCGAAGTCTGGGAAGGCGAGCAGCTGCGCGACCTGACCTACGTCGACGACGCGGTCGATGCCTTGCTGCTTGCGGCCGTGGTGCCGAAGGTCGCAGGTGGCGTATTCAACATCGGCGGCGGCCGCCGCGTCGCGCTGAAGAAACTGGCTGACGCGCTGGTCGCCGCCCATGGCGGCGGCGGTTACTCGGTCGAACCGTTTCCGGTGGCGCGCAAACGCATCGACATTGGCGACTATCACGCCGATGACCGGCTGTTCCGCCGCCTCACCGGTTGGAAGCCGCGCGTCGTACTGAAAGACGGGCTGGCGCGCACGCTCGAATACTATCGCGGCAACCTCGCTCCCTATATCTGACCGATGGCGAGCCAGCGCAAATCCATTCCCCAGGCGGCCCCACTCGCGGCCTATCGCGCGTCGCGGTCGCGCATCGATCGCGCAGTGGCGCGCGTGCTGGCAAGCGGCCGCTATGTTCTCGGCCCGGAGGTCGAGGCGTTCGAGCGCGAGTTCTGCGCCTATATCGGCTGCCGCGACGCCGTCGGCGTCGGCTCGGGCACCGACGCGCTGGTGATTGCGCTGCGGGCGCTCGCTTTGGCGCCCGGCACGTTGGTCGCGACGGCGTCGCATACCGCCGTGGCTACCGTCGCGGCGATCGAGCTCGCCGGAATGACGCCGCTGCTGCTCGACATCGATCCGGCGACCTACACGCTGGCGCCGGCGGCGCTCGAACGCGCGTTTGGCGGCGGCCGGCGCATTGGTGCGGTCATCGCCGTGCATCTTTATGGCCAGGCCGCCGATCTCGACGCTCTCGTGCCGATGGCGCGGCGGCACGGCGCCAAGCTGATCGAGGATTGCGCGCAAAGCCACGGCGCGATGCTCGGCAGTCGGCGGCTCGGCTCGATAGCCGACTCCGCCTGTTTCAGCTTCTATCCGACCAAAAATCTCGGCGCCGTCGGTGACGGTGGCGCGGTGCTGACGAATGACGCGGCCGTTGCCGAACGGCTGCGCGAATTGCGCGAATATGGCTGGCGCGAACGCTATGTCAGCGCTGTGCCGGGCATGAACACGCGGCTCGACTCGCTCCAGGCCGCAGTGCTGCGCGTCAAGCTGGCAGCCCTGGATCGTGCCAACGCGCGCCGTGCGGCAATTGCGGCACGCTACGATCGCGGTTTGGCCAAGACCGGGCTCGGCCTGCCGCAGCGGCGGCCCGGTGCGACGCATGTGTTCCATCAATATGTCGTGCGCGTGCCGCACCGCGACACGTTGCGCGCCGCGCTCGACCGCGCTGGAATCGGCACAGCGGTTCATTATCCAGTGCCGGTCCACCTGCAACCGGCCTATCGCGGCCGCGTTGCACTCGACCCCGGAGGTCTGAGCGAAAGCGAGCGAGCGGCGCGCGAAGTCTTGAGCCTGCCGATGTTTCCGGAGCTCGGCGCTGGCGACGTCGCGCGCGTGGTGGCGGCGCTGAAGAAAAACGTCTAGGCGCGCTGCAACAGCGCGACGCCGGCAAGGATTAGCAGGATGGCGATGACCTTAGCGGCGGTCAGCGTTTCGTCCCAAAAGAAGTGCGCCACCACCGCAACCACGACGTAGCTCACCGCGACCGATGGATAGGCGATCGACAGCGGAATCTTGCGAATGGCGATCAGATAGAGGATGGCGGCGGCACCGTAGAACGCGACGCCGACGATGGTGAAGCCGTTGGTGATCTGCGCGATGAAATCGGGTGTGCCTTGGACACCGGCTTTGAGCAGGAGCTGGCCACCGATCGCGATCAGGATGCCGCCGAACAAAGCGGCGTAATAAGGCAGTAGGGTCGGCATCACACCTGCCGTATCGCGCCGCTGGTGCTGCGCCGATGATTGGATTCGACAGCCTTGCTGTGCGTCACCGTCCGCACGATGGTCTGCGGCCGGCGGTTGACGGTCAGGTAAAGGCGGCCGAGATATTCGCCGAGCAAGCCGAGGATCAGCAGCTGCACGCCCGACAGCAGCATCACCGCGACGGTCAGCGACGCCCAGCCTGGCGGCGTCTTCTCGAAGAACAACGTCGCTGCGGCAGCCCAAATGGCGCCGGCGAGGCCCAAGATGCTGAGTCCGATGCCGGTGAAGGTCGAAAGCCGCAGCGGCATCACTGAGAAATTGACGAACATGTTGAGCCACAGCCGCACCAGCCGGCGCAGCGTGTAGTTGCTGCGGCCGTGCGTTCGCGGCAAATGCTCGACTGCCAGGCTGTCGACGCGCTGCGTGACTTGCAGAAGCAATCCGTCGACATACGGGAACGGCCCCTCATAGGAGATAGCCTGCTCTACGGCGAAGGCACTGATGCAGCGGAAGCTCGACAGATAAAGCCCCTTCGGCTTGTCGAGGACGAAATCGGCGACGCGGTTGGTGAAGTGGCTGCCGAGATTACGCCAGCCGGCATGATGCTTCTCGACGGGTCTTGCATAGACCACATCGGCGCCGCTGCGCTGTGCGTGTTCGAGGAGCCGCAGCACTTCTGCCGGCGGATTCTGCAAATCGTCATCCATGGTGATTACATGCGCGCCATGAGCCTCGCGGAGTCCGGCCATGACGGCGTTGTGCTCGCCGAAATTGCGCGCCAGATCCACCAGCGTCATCGGCACATGCGCACGGGCGACCAATGCGTTGCAGACCGCGAGACTGTCGTCTGGACTGCCATCATTGACCAAAACGATCTCGTGGCCGCCGGGAACCGCAAGCGTCTGGAGGGCGTCGACCAACGCGCCAATGCTGTGCGCGCCGTTGTAGACGGGTATGACGATGCTCAGTGCGGGCGTGGTCATCGGCAGGTTCCGATGGCCAGAATCGAGCCCCCGAAAGGAAGACGCAAGCCCGATCTGAGCAGCGCCGATTCGAAAGCCGCTACCCCATCGAAGAGGCGCTCGAGCGGCGCCGCCAGCAAACCCACCTCGCTGCCACCGCCGGGCAGCAACCGGCGCGCTACCATGAGCGGGAATAGCAACGTGTTCCAGTAGGTCGCCCGGACCCGGCTGAAGCCGGCGGCGGCCAGCAGGCGCATCACCTCGCCACGGTCGTAGCGCCGCGCATTGTCGACCGCGCGGTCGTGCGCCGAATAGAGCCAGGGATAGGCCGGCAGGTTGACGATGAGCGCGCCGGCCGGCTTGAGGCAGCGGTGCATTTCGCGCAGCGCGCGCTCGACGCCAACGCCGCGATGACACAAGACGTCGGCGCTGACGATGACGTCGAATGCAGCGTCGCGGAACGGCAGGTCATCGATCGAGCCCTGTGCCACGGGCTGGCGCGCCCTGTTGTGCGCCAGACGGCAGGCGAAACCGTCACGGTCGAGCCCAATGCTCGCGCCCTGCGCCAGCGCCGCCAGCAATCCGCCGGTGCCGCAGCCAGCGT
>JBAVMB010000154.1:0-1531 GCA_049689615.1 Allostellaceae bacterium | reverse complement strand
TCTTGCGACGCTGCCGCTTTTGATCGCCGGCAACGACGAGCAGAAACGCACCTTCCTGGGCGGACTGATGAAGCAGCTCAGTTTCTGCGCGTTCGCGATCACCGAGCCGGGCGCGGGGTCCGACGTGGCCTCGATGAGCACCACCTACCGGCGCGAGGGCGACGAGTTCATCCTCAACGGCATCAAACATTTTATCTCGAACGGCTCGGTCGCCGACTGGATCGTCACCTTCGCGACCAGCGACAAGCTCCTGCGGCACAAAGGGATTTCGTGCTTCGTGTTTCCGGCAAATCTGCCGGGGATCACCCGGCGGCGGATGCACGGGAAGCTCGGGCAGCGCGCGGCCGACACCGGCGAGATCGTTTATGAAGACTTGCGGATCGGCGCGAGCGCGATCGTCGGGCGTGAGGGCGAAGGCTTCAAGTACGCGATGGCGACGTTCGACCATAGCCGTCCCGAGACCGCGGCGATCGGGATCGGAATCGCGCAGCGCGCGCTCGACGAGTGCTTGAAGTACTCGCGCCAGCGCACCGCGTTCGGGCAGACGATCTCGAACTTCCAGGCGCTGCAATTCATGATGGCCGATATGGCGATCGAGCTCGAGGCGATGCGTCTGCTGACGTACAAGGCCGCGTGGCTGGTCGATCAGAAGGCGCCGCCCAACGTCAATTCCAGCTACGCCAAGGCGTTCTGCGCCGACGCGTGCATGAAGATCACGACCGATGCGGTGCAGATTTTCGGCGGCTACGGCTACATGGACGAGTACCCGGTGCAGAAGCTGATGCGCGACGCCAAGCTGTTGCAGATCTATGAAGGCACTTCACAGATTCAGCGAGTCGTGATCGCGCGCAACCTGCTGCGCGACTGACGCGCTGCGCGGACGCGGCTACTCGCCGCCGGTCTTGTGCGGCAGGGGAGGGTCTTCGCCGGTGGGCTCATCGCCGGTTACAGCGCCGACGTATGCGCCGTCGTGATAGACCTCGACCTTGCCGCTGGTCGGGTCCGGAAAGATATTCCAATCCTGCATCAGCGGGTCGGGCTGTTCTTTGACGGGCTGTGCCGGTGCGGCTGCGACCATGGGAACCGGCACGGGTTGCGGCGCCGCGGCCGGTTGCTGCGCCGAGCATGCGGCGCACAGCGATGCGACTGATAATCCAGCGATAATTGAGCGCGCGGTCATTGCTCTAAATTGACGGCGCAAACGCCGGTGCTAATGCCTGAACATCGAGCCGGCGACTCTCCGCACCAGCGCGCGAGGAACCACGCGCGGAGTCTGCGCCATCAGCAGGTTCATCGTACCGTTGATCTTTACCGCTTTGCCATCGCGGGCTGCGGCGATCGCCTGGCGGACTACAGTGGCTGCGTCCATATATGCAAATGCAGGAAAACTCGCGTCGCCGTTGTGCGCGACGCTCTGGAATTCGGTGCGCGTCGGACCGGGGCACAGCGCGGTGATCGTCACGCCGGTGCCGCGGAGTTCTTCGGCCACAGCTTCGGAGAAGCTCAGCACGAACGCTTTGGTCGCACCATA
>JBAVMB010000153.1:0-10052 GCA_049689615.1 Allostellaceae bacterium | reverse complement strand
GCGGGATGTTCGCATCAAAGGCGCGATCGGCGTCGTCGAGCTTGATTCACCGGAGGTAGCAATGGCGTTGCGTGATCGGTTCATCAACGAAGGAACATGGATTCGGCCGTTCGGCCGTATCGTCTATCTGACGCCGGCGTTCACGATTATGCCGGACGAGCTGTCGTTGCTCACCGGCGCGATCCGGCGCGTGGTTACCGGCGCATGGTGAGCGCGCGGCTGTTCAGTGCAGCTGCGCCGCCGTGCGCGTGCGGAAGGTCGGAATGATGGCGCTCGACTGGTGGTGGATCATGCGCCAGGCGCCGTCTTCGCGGATGAAGACGTTGGTCGCCGCCAGCAGGCCGCCGGAAAGCTCTTCCTCGCACCAAACGATGGCGACGTCGCCATAAAGGTGCACGCGCTCGTCGTGACACATGATGCGGAAGTCGGGATCGCGGAGTACGTGCCGCCAGCTTTCCATCACGGCCTCGCGGCCTTCGAGGATGGTCCAGCCGGGATGCAGGCAGACGACGCTGGCGCCGCGCGCCCAGATCGCGTCCATATCGGCATAATCACCGCGGCCGAAGGCGCTATAGAACTCCAGGTTCGCTGTCAGCACTTCGTCAGCCTCGGTCATCGGTGTGGGACGCGCACTGTCGGTCATCCTTCGAACTCCATGAATCTCAAAATTGGGACAATCAAATCCTCGCATATTCGGGGCCGCTGTCAGTCCTTATTTTTGGACATTGGACTGTGTCGAATGAGCCCTACGACGTGTTTGCCGACGCCCCGCGACATATTGCCTGTGGGCAGCTTGGGGCCTGACAGTCAGCCTCTCGTGCCTTGCGCTATTGGGATGAGATCGCTATATTGCGAACGCTTCGCATTTGCATGTAATAGGGTCGGGTTTCGATGCTTGCCGTCGCCGTAATTGTGTTTCGCGAGGTCCTCGAGGCCGCGCTCATCGTCAGCATCGTCTTGGCCGCCACTGTCGGCGTGCCGCGCCGCGGTCGCACGGTCGTGGTCGGGATCGGCGCCGGCGTAGCGGGCGCAGCGCTGGTCGCGGCATTTACCGGCGAGATCGCTGCCGCCGTTGCCGGCATGGGGCAGGAATTGTTCGACGCTGCCATCCTGTTCACTGCCGTCGGAATGCTCGGCTGGCACAATGTGTGGATGCAGCGGCACGGCCGTGAATTGGCGGCGTCAGCATCGCAGGTCGGCAACGCCGTGCGCAGCGGCGCGCGGCCGCTTTATGCGCTTGGCCTCGTGGTCGGGCTGGCGGTTTTGCGCGAAGGCTCCGAAGTCGTGCTATTCGTCTATGGCATCGCCGCCGCCGCGGGCACCAGCGCACTCGCGCAGCTCGGCGGTGGCGTGCTCGGCTTGGCGTGCGGCGTGGCGGTCGGTATCGGCCTCTATTGGGGCCTGTTGCGGATTCCGATGCGCCATCTCTTCACGGTGACGAGCTGGTTGATCCTGCTGCTCGCCGCCGGCATGGCCTCGCAAGGCGCGGAGTTCTTGAATCAGGTCGGCTTGTTGCCATCGGTTGGCGGTGTACTGTGGGACAGTTCGTTCTTGCTGAGGGACGAGAGCGTGCTCGGCAAGGCGCTGCACGCGCTGATCGGTTATGTCTCGCACCCGCTCGGCATTCAGCTCGTGTTCTACATCGGCACGGTTATCATCATCGGCACGTTGATGCGTCTCAGCGGCCGCGATCTGGAGCGGCTGGCGCCGCTTAAACCAGCGGAATGACGCCACCGTTTTGGCGGTTGCCGCGACACGGGAAACCCAATAGGTCTTAGGTCTGCCGCCGAAACCGGAGCCCCGCGTGACCTCCCGCCGCGCCGCGCAAATCCTCGTCGATCAACTCAAGATTCACGGCGTCGACACTGCCTTCAGCGTGCCGGGCGAAAGTTATCTCGCGCTGCTCGATGCATTGCATGACGCCAACTCGATCCGCCTGATCGTCTGCCGCCAGGAAGGCGGCGCGGCGATGATGGCCGACGCCTACGGCAAGCTGACTGGCCGACCGGGCATCTGCCTCGTCACGCGCGGACCCGGCACAACCAACGCCACATCCGGCATCCATGTCGCGATGCAGGATTCGACGCCGATGATCGTCCTCATCGGCCAGGTTGCGCGCGACGCGCGCGGCCGCGAGGCGCTGCAGGAGCTCGACTACAAGCAACTCCTCGGCGGCATGGTGAAGTATGTCGACGAGATCGCCAACCCGCGGCGCATTCCCGAATATGTCAGCCACGCGTTTCATGTTGCGACATCCGGCCGGCCGGGGCCAGTCGCGCTCGCCTTGCCCGAAGATATGCTCGAGGACATGGCCGACGTTCCGGACGCGGAACCTTACAGCCGGATCGAACCGCATCCGTCACCACAGCAGCTCGCGGCGCTGGCTGCAATTCTTGCGAAAGCGGTGCGGCCGATACTGCTGCTCGGCGGCAGCCAATGGGATGCGATGGCGGTCAAACAGATCGAGACCTTCGCAGAAATCTTCGCGTTGCCCGTGTGCACCGGATTTCGCCGGCAGGACCGGTTCGACAACTGCCATGCGTGTTTTGCCGGTGATCTCGGCATCGCTGCCAATCCGCGGCTCGCGGCACGCGTGCGCGACGCCGATGTACTGATCGCGATCGGTGGCCGCCTCGGCGAGGCGACGACCGCCGGCTACAGCCTCGTCGCCGTGCCCCATCCGCGCCAAAAGCTGGTGCACGTCCATCCCGATCCGAACGAGCTTGGCCGCGTCTATCAGGCGGCGTTGGCAATCAACGCCAGTCCACGGACCTTTGCGCCATTGGCTGCTGCGCTCAAGCCGGCGGGCAAACCACGGTGGATGGCCGAGACCGAAGCGGCGCACCGCGACTATCTGGCGTTCATCGAGCCATCGAAACTGCCGGGCGCGGTGCAACTCGGGCCGATTGTTCGCTGGTTGGACGGCCATCTGCCCGCAGACGCCATTTGGTGCAATGGCGCCGGCAACTTCGCCGGCTGGGTCCATCGGCATCATCAGTATCGCGCCTTCGGCACACAGCTCGCGCCCGCGAGCGGCTCGATGGGCTACGGATTTCCGGCGGCAGTTGCCGCCAAGCTCGTGCATCCGGACCGGGCGGTAGTGTGTTTTTGCGGCGACGGCGATTTTCTGATGACGGGTCAGGAGTTGGCGACTGCCGTGCGGTATCGCCTGCCGATCGTCACCTTGATCGCCAACAATGGCATGTACGGCACCATCCGCATGCACCAGGAAACTCACTATCCCGGTCGCACCTATGGCACCGATCTAGTGAACCCGGATTTTGCCGCGCTCGCCAGGGCATATGGCGCGCATGGCGAAACCGTCGAGCGCACCGAAGATTTTGCCGCCGCCTTCGCGCGCGCCACGTCGGCCGACAAGCCGACGGTGCTCGATCTGAAAGTCGATCCCGAGGCGATCACGACGCGATCCACCATCGATGATCTGCGTGCCGCCGCGAAGGCAAAGCATTGAGTGATTGCTGATGCCGACGCTCAGGTGTCGCCAGCTTGATGTCGCGCGCGCCACCAGAGATAAGCAACGATAGCAATAGCAGCGGCGATGGCGGCGGCGATCACGAGCGGCGTGGCATTGTGGATCGCAGCGGTCAGGGCAAAGATCTCTTTGCCCAGCCAGTAAGCGAGCGTGCTCCAGAATCCTACCCAAAGCGCCGCGCCGATGCAGTTGAACGTCAGAAATTTCAACCAGTGCATGCCGAGACTGCCGGCGGCGATGCCGTTGAGTTGCCGCGCAATCACGACGAAGCGGGCGACGACGATCACCGGCACACCATAACGCTCGACGAAACGCTCCACTTTGGCGAGCCGCTCGGCGGTGATGCCGATGCGGCTCCCGTGACGGATAAGAAGAGTGCGGCCGCCGCTGTGCCCGATCAGGAATCCGACATTGTCGCCGAGCACTGCGCCAATCCAGGCGAAGCCGACGATCATCCAGATGTTCAAGCCCTCTTTTCCGGCGATCGCGGCTGCCGTCACCAGCAGCGTTTCGCCCGGAACCGGCAGGCCGAAATCCTCGAGAAATATGCCGACGAAGACGGCGAGATAACCGTAATCGCGGATGTATTGGTGGACGGCATGGGCAATGTCGGTGTGCACGGATTTCCAGCCGCGGCAATGAGGGTTCGCCTGTTTAGGGCGAATGCGACTTGCCGGCAATGCGTCCACGCCAGCGTCTGGCGCCTAGTACCGCGGCAAATAACCGCATAATTATGCACTTGTTACAGGTTTCACCGGTTCCCGGGTTTGATGCATAGTCCGTCGGGCCCGCAAATTGGCGGGAATCGCACTCTTCTCGCGTCTCATGGGGAAATCGATGAAACGACTGATCGCGCCGATTTTGCTGCTGGCCGTCGCGGCCGCAATGACCATGGGCGGCGCACGCGCGCAAGCCGCCGAAGCGACGACGCTCAGCGTCTTTGCCGCTGGCACGCTCGCCGTGCCGTTCAAACAAGTCGATCAGTTGTTCGAGAAGAAGTTCCCGGACATCGCGGTGCAGCCGCAATTCGGCGGTAGCGTTAAGATGGCGCGGCAGATCAGCGACCTGCATCAGGATGCCGATATCCTGGCGGTCGCCGATTACAACGTCATCCCGAAATATCTCTTCGGCGGTGACGGAAAGACGGCCTACGCCGACTGGTATGTCGGCTTCGTCCGCAATGCCATAACCTTCGTCTATACTGACAAGAGCAAATTCGCCAACGCGATCACCGCAAACAATTGGTATTCGGTGCTCGCGCGCAAAGGCATCGAGATCGGCCGGTCCAATCCGGATACCGATCCGTCCGGCTATCAGACGGTGCAGATGCTGAACCTAGCAGAGAAATATTATTCGTCGCCGGGCCTAGCCGCCAAAATTCTCGCCAACGCGCCGCTCGCCAACATGCGTGACACTGAGACCTCGCTAATTTCCGCGTTGCAGTTGGGACAGATCGACTATCTCGCGATCTACCGCTCGGACGCATTGGAGCACCATCTCAAGCTGCTCAACCTGCCAGCCAAGATTAATCTGAGCGATCCCACCTACGCGTCGTTTTATGCCGAAGGCGTCGCGCGCACGAAGAACGGTGATATCGCTGGCAAGCCGATCGTCTATGCGATCACCATCGTCGCCAACAGTACAAAGAAGGCCGCTGCCGAGAAGTTTGTCGCCTTCCTGTTGGGGCCGGACGGCCGCAAGGTGATGAGCGACAACGGCTTTGGCACGTTCGGCCCCGCTTACGCGGTCAACCTGTCGAAGATGCCGCCTGCGCTGCAGCGGCTCGTCAAGCCGTGGCCCGTCTCCTGATCGGAGCGGTTTCCGCATGATCGCCACGCCGCGGACGTGGCGCGGCCCGGAGAGCATTGGCTCGCCGCTGGTGGTGCTCGCCGCCTGGCTATGCGGCGGCGTGCTGCTGACCTTCATCCTGCTGCCGCTGCTGCAGTTATTCGCCGTGCAGACGGTGGGAACGTTGCTGCAGGTTGCGCGCGAGGCCGATGTCCGTAACGCCTTGACGCTGAGCGTCGCGGCAGCTGCGCTAACAGCCCTAGTTGCAGCGTTCTTCGGCGTGCCGTTCGCTTATTTCCTCGCGCGTGCAGAGTTCGTCGGTAAGAGCGCAGTGGCGGCGGTGGTCGACGTGCCGCTAACCGTGCCGCATACGGTGGCAGGCATTGCGCTGCTCATGGTTTTCGGCCGGCATGGCGTGATCGGCGGTCCGGCCGAAGACTTTCTCGGCTTGCGGTTCTGGGGCACGCTTGCCGGCATCGTCGTCGCCATGTTGTTCGTGTCGCTGCCCTATACCGTAAACGCGGCGCGCATCGCCTTCGAAGGCGTTGATCCGCGGCTTGAGATGGTGGGGCGCACTTTGGGCATGGGACCATGGCGCGTGCTCGCGCGCATCACCGTGCCGCTGGCTTGGCGCGGTATCGCCACTGGCTTGACGCTGACCTTTGCACGCGCGATCAGCGAATTTGGCGCCGTGGTGATCCTGGTCTACTACCCGATGACCGCGCCGGTGCAGATCTACGAGATGTTTCTGCGCTATGGCATAGAGGAGGCATCGGCTGCCGCTGCTTTGCTGCTGATCATATCGCTGGTGCTATTCATCCTATTCCGCCACGTCGCCTACGGCCGCAGGCCGATTGCCGGCGGCGGACGATGACCGCGCTGGCGGTTGCCGGCCTTTCGCTTAGGCTCGGCACCTTCACCCTCGAAGACGTTTCGTTCACGTTACCGGCGAACGATGTGATGGTCGTGCTCGGACCTAATGGCGCCGGAAAATCCGTCCTGCTCGAGACTATTGCCGGATTCCATCGGCCGGCGCGCGGCCGCATCGCCATTGGCGATCGCAACGTCACGGCGCTGCCACCCGAACAGCGTCGGGTCGGGTTCGTAGTGCAGAATTTCGGCCTGTTTCCGCACCTGAGCGTGGCGCAGAACGTTGCCCTCGGCGCACGCAGCCATCGCCGGTCCGCGACGGAATCGGATCAAGTTGACGTCGCGGCGCTGTTGGCGCGCTTCGGAATCGCACATTTGGCAGACGCCAGTCCGGTGGTGCTCAGTCCGGGCGAAAAGCAACGGGCGGCGCTGGCGCGTGCCGAGGCCAGCCATCCCGACCTTTTCCTGTTGGATGAGCCGTTTGCCGCGCTCGATGCACCTGCCCGGGGCCAACTGCGTTTCGAACTTGCGCGCTTTCTGCGCGAGTTGCGGCTGCCGGCGCTGTTCGTGACGCACGACTATGTCGACGTCGCGGCATTGGGCGATCATCTCGCCTTGATGCACGCCGGCCGGATCATTCAAGGCGGCGCCGTCGACGATGTCTTTCATCGTCCCGTCAGCCGCGTCGCCGCAAACATTCTCGGGTTCGAAAATCAACTGGCTGGACGGATCGAAGGCGGCGAGGGGCGGCTGTTACACGTCCGCATCGCCGGCACCATTCTGCGGGTCGAGGCTACTGGCTCAGCGTTGGCGACCGGCGAGGTCTACGTCGCGCTACGGGCCGAAAACGTTCGCCTCGCGTGGCCCAACGATACGCCGGCCGGTGCGGTGGAAAATCGCCTCGTCGGGACAGTGGTGGCGCTCGAGCCGCAAGGGGCGTTGACCAAGGTCGCGCTCGATTGCGGCTTCCGGCTGGTCGCGAGCTTGATGAGCCGCGATGTGTCGGCTCTCGGCCTGGTGCCCGGCACGGCGGTAACGGCGCTGATTGCCGCTGCGGAAGTCCACCTGGTTGTACCCTAGACTTCGGCGGCTGGGCGGTTCCATATAATCGCCATGGGCAACGATCGCGAAAATCAGCGGCCGGTGCCGGCGAACCGCCAATCGGCTGAGGTCAGCGCGTTTCTCGAGCAGGTCGCCAGCCTGCCGGTACGCGTGCGCCCAGCCTCGGCCAAAGGTCGGCTGATGTTCGCCATGGACGCGACGGCGAGCCGCGAGCCGACTTGGGATCAAGCCTGCCGTATCCAGGGTGAGATGTTCGAGGCGGCTTCCGGTCTCGGCGGCATCGAAATCCAACTCGTCTATTACCGCGGTTATGCCGAGTGCAAGGCCAGCCGTTGGGTGCAGTCGGCGGTTGAGCTGCATGATGCCATGCGGGCCGTCACGTGCGTCGCAGGCGAGACTCAGATCGAGCGCGTGCTGCGTCATGCGATTGCGGCGGCGCGCGACGAACGCCTCGATGCCCTGGTGTTCGTCGGCGATGCGATGGAAGAGAATGCCGACACCTTGGCCAAGTTGGCCGGGGAACTTGCACTCCTGAACGTGCCGGCATTCATTTTCCATGAGGGTAATGATCCCGCCGTGGCGCAAGTGTTTCATGAAATTGCTCGTCTCTCGTGCGGCGCTTATTGCCCCTTCAATTCCTCAAGTGCTACCGAGCTCAAGGCGTTGCTCGGCGCCGTTGCGGCTTATGCCGCTGGCGGGCGCAAGGCGTTAGCCGATTATGGCCGCAAAGCCGGCGGCAGCGCCTTACTGTTGGCGCGCCAGATTGGCGGTTCATGATCTATCTGATCGCCGGCCTCGGCATTCTCGCCGTGCTGTTTCTGTTGGCGCGCCTGTTTGTGGCCGCCGATCCGGCGCGGCTCAGCCGTTTTCTCACTTGGTTTTTCGGGGCGATCGCAATCCTTGGCGCTGTCGCGGCGCTGCTCTTGCTCCTGTTGAGCGAGCGGCTCGTGCCGCTGCTGATCGTGGCCGGAACGTTTTCGCCGCTCGCCGTTCAGCTCTGGCGCCGGTGGCGCAGCAAGGTGCCGCCGACCGGCAGCAAATCTTCGCGCGGTTCGCAAGTTGAGTCCGACATGATCGCGATGACTCTCGATCACGCCAGCGGCGAAATGAGTGGCGCGGTGAAGCGCGGCCCTTATGCCGGACGCCGCCTCGAACGTCTGAGCGAAAGCGATCTGTTCGATCTCTGGCAGCAATGCCGAATCGCCGATGCGGACGGCACGCGCCTACTCGAAGCCTATCTCGATCGCGCGGTTCCCGATTGGCGGCAGAAGGCCGCCGCGAGCGCGCGGCACGGTACGTCCAGCGATCAGATGACGCGGGACGAAGCCTACGCCGTCCTCGATCTCGCTGCTGGCGCCAGCGAGGCGCAAATCCGGGAAGCACACCGCCGTCTGATGAAGAAAGTGCATCCCGACCAAGGTGGCTCGAATTATCTCGCGGCCAAGCTCAACCGTGCGAAAGACATCTTGCTCGGCGCCTGAGTTGGGCGCCGAACCGTCACGGCCAGACCCAAATTGGCCATGATCTCCGGCTGGATTAGCGTCGGAAAGCAGTATAAAAGCGGCGCAACGTGACCGAGGCGAGGCTGGAGCATGGTGCAGCGCGTTCGCAAGGCAGTGTTTCCGGTCGGTGGCCTCGGCACCCGATTCCTTCCGGCCACCAAGGCTATGCCCAAGGAAATGCTGCCGGTCGTCGACAAGCCCTTGATCCAGTATGCGGTCGAGGAAGCGCGCGCGGCGGGTATCGAGGAATTCATCTTCGTCACCGGCCGCTCGAAGAGCGCGATCGAGGATCACTTCGACCATTCCTACGAGCTTGAAAGCATGCTGGAGGCGCGCGGCAAGAAGGCTCAGATCGCCGAGGTCAAATCGTGGATGCCGGAGCCAGGACAGATCGCATACACGCGGCAGCAGCATCCGCTCGGTCTCGGCCATGCCGTTTGGTGCGCGCGCGCGCTGGTCGGCAACGAACCTTTCGCCGTGCTCTTGGCTGACGACCTCATCCTGGCGGACGAGGCGTGTCTCAAGCAAATGGTTGAGGCGCAGGCCAAGGTCGGCGGCAACATGGTGGCCGTGATGGAAGTGCCGCGCGAGCAAACCAGCCGCTACGGCATTCTCGATGTCGAGAAGGATTACGGCCGGCTAGTCGTGGCACGCGGCGTCGTCGAGAAACCTGACCCTGCAAAGGCGCCGTCGCGTCTGTGCATCATCGGCCGCTACATCCTCCAACCCGAGGTGTTCGACGCACTCGGCCGTATCGGCAAGGGGGCCGGCGGCGAGATCCAACTCACCGACGCGCTGGCGCAGCTGATCGCCGCCAAGCAGCCGTTCCACGGCTTGCGGTTCACCGGCCGGCGCTTCGACTGCGGCGATAAGGTTGGCTTCCTCGAGGCCAATCTCGCGTTTGCCTTGGCGCGGCCGGAGCTGGGCGAGGCGGTCAAGGACATCATCAAGCAATACGTGTGAGGCCGATCCCGTGACTCGTATCGCCGAAGGCCACGTCTTCGATCCGACTATCCTGCGCGAATACGACATTCGCGGCGTTGTCGGCCAGACGCTGCACGAAGCCGATGCGCGCGTCATCGGCCGCAGCTTCGCTGCCGTCGTCCGCGAGCAAGGCGGCAAGCGAGTGGCTGTCGGACGCGATGGAAGGTTGAGTTCGCCGGCGCTCGAAAGCGCCCTGGTCGAAGGCCTCGCGATGTCCGGAGTCGACGTCGTGCGCGTCGGCCTCGGTCCGACACCGATGCTCTATTTCGCCAGCCACACGCTCGATGTTGCCGGCGGCATCATGGTGACCGGCTCGCACAATCCGCCGACCCACAATGGCTTCAAGCTGGTGC
>JBAVMB010000152.1:0-6705 GCA_049689615.1 Allostellaceae bacterium | reverse complement strand
CTATCGGGTCGCCGAGAACGCGCAGTATACCGGCCTCGACGCGGTCGAGGCGCACCTCGATGTCGTGCGACTGCGCGACGTCCTCGCCTTGGCCGACAAGAACGTGCAGGCGCATGCCGAAATCGTGCAGCGCGTGCAGACGCGCAGCGCCGGCGGCGCTGGCAGCGCGGCAAGCCTGAACCAGGCATTGGCGCGCTATGAAGCGGCGCAGGCCGAACGCGATCAGATCCGCGGTGAACTCGCTGATGCTGAAGCGCGCTATCTGACGATCGTCGGCCAAGCGCCGGGCACCCTGGAATCGCCGGTGGTGCCGATTGGGCTGCTGCCGACCGACGTCGATGCCAGCATTCGCATCATGCGCAGCACCAATCCGGTGGTGAAAGCGCGCGAAGCCGACATCGACTCCGCGAAGGCGGCGGTCGAACTCGCGGATTCGCGTTTCGATCCCAAGATCAATCTCGAGGTTGGCGGCGACCACAATCACAACGTTGGCGGCGTACCGGGCCGCGACAACGAAGCGCGCGCTCTCGTCGTGCTGACATGGAATCTCTATTCCGGCGGCGCTGACATCCACAATCGCGAGGCGGCGTATGCGCAGGTCGAACAGGCGCGTACCGACCGCCTTGAGGCGCTGCGCAAGTCCGAGCAGGATCTACGCCAAACGTGGGCCGCCTACGAAGCCGCGCAGCATCGCGTGCCGCTGCTGACCAGCGCGGCACAGCATGACAGTGAAGTGCGCACCGCCTATGGCGAGCAATACCAGCTGAGCCAGCGCAGTCTGCTCGACCTGCTGGACGCGCAGAACGACTACTTCCAGGCGCAGATCAATGCCGAGAACGCCCAGAGCAAAGCGGTGTTCCAGGCTTACAAGATCCTCGCGATCCAGGGGAACTTGCTGCAGGCGCTAAACGTGTCGCCGCCGCCGCAGGCCGATCCATCCACGCCGACACCGCGTCCGATCCGTCCCGAGGGCACCTGAACGGCACAGCCGCAGCTTCCGGCCGCAGCGGCGCATGACGAGGCGTTCACCAAATGACCATTAATGTCGACGAGGTCGGTTCTTTCCAGCGCGAGGCGCAGCGTCCGGTGACACCACCGCCGGCGCCGCACGACCCGCTGCTGCAATCGCTTTCGATTCTGGCCGGCTTGCTCGAGCGTCCGATTTCGGTCGAGGCGTTGCGGGCCGGCTTGCCGGTGCTCGATCAGCGCCTAGCGCCCGAGATGCTCGTGCGCGCAGCGCAGCGGGTCGGCATCACCGCCGCGTGGCGCCGCCGCGCGCTGCACGAAATCGCGCCCGCCAATCTGCCGTGCGTGCTGATGTTGCAGGGCGGCGGTGGCTGCGCCCTCGCGGCACTCACCGGCGATGAGGCAACCATCATTCTGCCGGGTACGGCGGGCGAACCGCTTCGCCTGGCACTGCACGAGATCGAGGATCTTTACGCCGGTTACGTGCTGTTCGCGCGGGCCGGATACCGCTTCGACGCGCGCACGGAAGACGTCGCGCCGCCGAAACGGGATTCATGGTTCTGGGGCACGCTCAAGCAGTTTTGGCGCGTCTATGCCCACGCCGCAGTCGCTTCGATCGTCATAAACCTGCTGACGATCGCCAGCCCACTGTTTGTGATGAACGTCTACGACCGCGTCGTTCCGAACAATGCCGTCGCGACGCTATGGGTGCTAGCGAGCGGCGTATTGGTCGTATTTGGCTTCGATTTCATTCTGCGCACGGCGCGCAGCTATTTCGTCGATAGCGCCGGCAAGAACGCCGATGTCGTGCTGGCAAGCCGCATCTTCGCCCACGTTCTCGGCATGCGTTATGACGCGCGGCCGGCCTCGGTTGGCGCCTTGGCCGCGAATTTGCGCGAGTTCGAAACCCTGCGCGAACTGGTGACATCGTCGACGCTGATGGCGATCGCCGACCTGCCATTCGCTGCGCTGTTCATCCTGATCATTGCGCTGGTCGCCGGTCCGATGGTGGCGCTGGTGCCGTTGTTGGCCGTGCCGGTGCTGCTCGGAATCGGCTTCTTGTTGCAGGCGTCGCTGCACAGCGTGATCCACGACACCATGCGCGAAGGTTTCCAGAAGCACGCCATTCTGGTCGAATCGCTCGAAGGGCTCGATACGGTCAAAATCACCGGTGCCGAAGGCCGCGCGCAGCGTCTGTGGGAGCGCTTCGTCGGCGCCACGGCGCGCACCGCGATGAAGGCGCGCTTCCTGTCGACGATCGCCGTCAACGCAGCCGTCCTTGTTCAGAACGTCGTCAGCGTACTGGTCGTGGTGGTCGGCGTGTACGAGATCGCGCGTGGCGAGTTGACCGTCGGCGCGCTGGTTGCGGCGTCGCTGTTGGCGTCGCGGGCGATGTCACCGCTGTCGCAGATCGCCGCGCTGCTGGTGAAGATTCATCAGTCGACGCTGTCGCTCGGCGCACTCAACAAAGTGATGAACCTGCCGCTCGAGCGCCCGGCCGGCAAAACCTTCCTGCACCGCCCGCGCCTCGAAGGTGCGATCGAATTCCGCAACGTAGGCTTCGCTTACCCCGGCAATGGTCCTGCAGCATTGAACGGCGTGTCGTTCCGCATCGAGCCGGGCGAGAAGGTCGGCATTATCGGCCGGATTGGCTCGGGCAAAAGCACGCTGGCACGATTGCTCGCCGGCCTTTATCAGCCGAACGCCGGCGCGATTCTGCTCGACGGCACCGATGTGCGCCAGATCGATCCGGCAGATCTGCGCCGCAATCTCGGCTATGTGCCGCAAGACGCGTTCCTTTTCTTCGGTTCGATCAAAGACAATATCGCGCTGGCGGCGCCGCACGCCGATCACCGCGCGATCCTCGAAGCGGCCACCATCGCCGGCGTCGACGATTTCGCCAAGCGGCATCCCGAGGGCTTCGACATGCAGGTCGGCGAGCACGGCCGCTACCTGTCCGGCGGCCAGCGCGAGGCGGTGACGATCGCGCGCGCCATGCTCTTCGACCCGCCGATCCTGGTGATGGACGAGCCGACCGGCGCCATGGACAACACCGCCGAGAACAAGCTGCGCGCGCGCATGCTGCCGGTGCTCACGCGCAAGACACTTCTGCTGGTGACGCATCGTACTTCGATGCTGTCGCTGGTAGATCGCTTGATCGTGGTCGACGGCGGACGGATCGTCGCCGACGGCCCGAAGGACCGGGTACTGCAGAAATTGGGCGAGGGCGGATTGCGTGTCGCCGCCGGAGGCGCATCGTGAACCTGACGCACAAGATCGACACCGATTTCCTGCCGGATGCCGAACGTGCGTTCCGCGGCCAAGTCAATCGCTTCGCCTATCTGCTGACGGTTAGTATCGTCGCGTTTTTCGGTTTGTTTCTGATTTGGGCGGGTTTCGCCACGCTCGATGAGGTGACTCGCGGCGACGCCAGCGTGATACCGTCGCAGCACGTCCAGGTCATCCAGAATCTCGAAGGTGGCATTCTTTCCGAGATGCTGGTGCACGACGGTCAGATCGTGCAGAAGGGCGACGTCCTGCTGCGTATTGCTAACACCAGCGCCGAGGCGGCCTATCGCGATAGCCGGATTCAGGCGCTGACGCTCAAGGCGATGATCGCGCGTCTGGCTGCCGAAAGCGAAGACAAGGCACCGACGTTTCCGGCCGACGTCGCGAAGGAAGCGCCGCAGGTCGTCGACAGTGAAGCCGCGTTGTACAAGACGCAAATCGCGCAAATCAAGACTGCAATCGGCGTACTCAACGATCAGCTGACGCAGCGCCAGCAGGACATCACCGAATTAAAGACGCGGCAGGCCGCGCTGTCGCGGTCGTTGGTGCTGGCCAAGAAGGAGCGCGACATCACCGCGCCGCTGGTCGCCAAGGGTGCCGCCGCGCAACTCGACCTGGTCAAGATCGACCAGCAGGTCAATGATCTCGATGGCCAGCTTGACGAGGCCCAGGCGGCATTGCCCAAGGCAGAAGCAGCGCGCGACGAAGCGCAACGCCGTATCCAGGAAAAGATCGACAGCTTCCATTCCGACGCGCGCGCCGAGCTCAACCGGCACGAGGCGGAGCTCCAGGCGATGGTGCAGAAGGCGTTCGCCGAGAAGGATCGCGTCCAGCGCACCGAGGTTCGCTCGCCGGTGCGGGGCATCATCAAGGACATCAAGGTGAACACGATCGGTGCTGCGATCCAGCCGGGGCAGGACCTGGTCGAAATCGTGCCGCTCGACGACACGCTATTGGTTGAGGCCAAGGTCCGGCCGTCCGATGTCGCGTTCTTGCACCCCGGCCAAGACGCCGTGATCAAGATCACCGCCTATGATTTCGCGGTCTACGGCGGCCTTAAGGCGAAGGTGGAGAGGATCAGCGCCGATAGCATCAGCGAACGAGACGGCGATCGCTCGCAGACGTTCTTTCGCGTCATGCTCCGCACCGACAAGAATTATCTTGGGACGCAGGCGCATCCGCTGCCGATCATGCCGGGTATGACGGCGCAGGTCGAAATCCTGACTGGTCACCGCACGGTGCTTGGCTATCTGCTGAAGCCAATCCTCGATGCAAAAAACATCGCGCTGACCGAGCGCTGAACGCGACTCTTTAAGTATACGCTAACCAAGCCTATTGATGATCCGACCATGGTTCATCCTTGGGCTTTTACGCATCTCGGCCTGGGCGGCAAGGCAGCGCTCGCGGTTTACGTCGTGGCGCTGGTGATGGCGGGCGTCAGCGATTTCCGCACGCTGCGCATTCCCAACTGGCTGACCGGTGCGTTGGCGCTGGCGTTTCCGATTGCCGCGCTGGCGGCTGGACAACCGATCGACTGGCTGTCGCATGTCGGCGCGGGCGTCGCCGTTTTCGCCGTCGCTGCAGTGCTGTTCGCCTTTCGCCTCATGGGCGGCGGCGACGTCAAGTTGTTGGCTGCCACCGCGTTGTGGGTTGGGTTTGAGCAGTTGCTGCCGTTCCTGATGCTGGTTGCGCTGGTCGGTGGCGCCTTCGCGCTCGTCTGCGTACTGCTCCGCCATCCTTTCGTGCAGACGGCGATTCTGGCGACGTTGCGCCGGCTGCCGGTCTTCGCGCACAAGAATTTGCCGATCCCGTACGGCATTCCGATCGCCGTTGCCGGCGTGTTGATCGCGCCGGCGCTGCCAATCTTCAGCTGAAGGCCGCTTACGTATCGTTGGTGACAATCAATTGGTGCGTCGCTGGGTAGAAGACGGTGATGCCGCCTTCGAAGGTGCAATAAGCAAAACCGGAGACATCGAGACCGGTGACAGTGACGTGGTTGCCGGTGATGCCGTGCGACGCAACTGCATTTTCGGTGACGACTGCAAGGTCAGTGCCGCTGCCGTCGAGAATTACGATCTCGTTTTGGGCATCGGGAATGAGATCGCCAAGCGACAACGACAGCGTCGCCGGTTGCATGGAATGGTCGAGGTCGGTGGGTGAAGGCTGCCGTACGAGGCCGCCGAGCGCAATCGGCTCGTCGCCGGCGGTGATGCCGGGAATGCGAATGCCGCTGCCCATTCTCCGCCATCCTCGTGGAATGGTTAATGCCGTTACCCTGCCACGGCGCAATTAACCGCACAAAAGGAATTCCCGGCAATCCTATACAGCCTGGTGTGATTTAGGACGGCGATCGTCATGGCAGACGGCGGGATTGCGGCGAGATCGCCCGGCGGTCGCTTGCAGCAACGTATCCTGCAGGCCGGCGGCCGGCGTTATTCATTGCGGCTGGAAATCTGTTACTGGGAAATGCTGATGGTGATCGCAAAGCGCCGGCGGCGGCGGCTCAACCGGTTGGTTGCCGAAATCGCGGCGCGTGCCGACGGCGCGAACTTGGCGTCGCGGTTGCGGGTTTTCTGCCTCGAGGAATCCCGCCACGCGGCCGTGTCGCGCGAATTCGCGTCCGAGCGCACCAGCGTCCTAAGCTTGATCGAAAATGCTCCGGCACCGGCGCTTGCCGTTGACGCACGTGGGCAGATTGTCGTCGTCAACGCACCGTTTCTTGCTTGGATCGGCGGCGCGCTTGAACCGGTGATCGCCACACCGCTCCTGCGATATTTTCGTTTCCATCTCCGGGCGGGCCGCACCGTCGAAGCGCTGTGGCAAAAATTGGGCGGCGCATGGATTGAGGTCGAATACGGACGCATGATTCATATCGCACCAGGTCGCGTTCTCGCCGCGAATGTGCGGCTGGCACCTGTGATCGCGGCGCGCGGCAAGCCGCTCTGCGTGATTTGGATCACGAAATAGCGGCGCAAATTTTAATCGTCTGCCGTACGACAACGCGCGTTGCTTAGCATTGCGTTAAGGCTCGAGTCCCTAGCGTCGGCCTTGGTTTCACAAACCAAGGTGCGACATGCGCGGACGTGCGACGACAGTCGGTATCGTACTCGGTCTGTTGTTGAGCGTCGGATTGCCGGCACACGTGCCGGCGCAGGAGCTTGCGTCGCTAACGCCGCCGATGCCGGTTCAGTCACCGTCGGCAATCCCGATGTTCGGTACGCACCAGATCTACTCCTCCGACCTCACGCCGTTCGCGCGCTGGATAAAATTGTTGTCGCGTTGGGAACACGAACAGGAGGACGCAGCGGAGTCCTGCGTGTCTGCGCACGACAGCGCGCCGCCGTGTCCGCCGCGCGAGTGGATCGCTTTGATCGCGCGTTTCCGCGACCAGCCGTTGCAAGCGCAGATCGATGGTGTCAACGCGGCGATCAACGCACATCCCTACGTCTC
>JBAVMB010000151.1:0-6178 GCA_049689615.1 Allostellaceae bacterium | reverse complement strand
CCGCCAGGCGGCGGCGCGTTCGATGACGTCGATGGTGGCCGGCGTTCGTTTAATCCGTGCGCTCATCGGTTTTCGGGCGCTTGGCGCGTTGATCGTGCCGATCGTAGGCGGCGACGATGCGCGATACCAGCGGATGGCGAACCACGTCGGCTTCAGTGAAACGGATCATGGCGATGCCGTCGACGCCGGCCAGGGTTTCGACGGCGTCGGTCAGGCCCGAGCGCGTGCCTTTGGGCAGATCGATCTGCGACAGATCGCCGGTAATCGCCATCCTGGCGTTTTCACCCAACCGCGTGAGGAACATTTTCATCTGCACCGGCGTCGTGTTCTGCGCCTCGTCGAGGATGACGAACGCGTTTGACAGTGTGCGGCCGCGCATGAAGGCGAGCGGCGCGATCTCGATATCGCCGAGCGACAGGCGCTTCATCACCTGCTCGCCGGGGATCATGTCGTGCAGCGCGTCGTAGAGCGGTCGCAGATAGGGGTCGACTTTCTCGCGCAGATCGCCCGGCAGAAAGCCGAGACGTTCGCCGGCTTCGACCGCCGGCCGCGACAGCACGATACGGTCGACCTTTCCGGCCATCAGCAGATCGATCGCCATGGCGACCGCAAGATAGGTCTTGCCGGTGCCGGCAGGACCGAGACCGAAGATAAGCTCGTGCGTGCGTAGCGCCTTGATATAGGCGGCCTGGGCCGGGCCGCGCGGCGTGATGCGGCGCTTGCGGGTGCGGATTTCGTCGCCTTCGCCCGGCAGTTCGCCGCGATTGGCACTGCGATGCTGCGCCATGCGCAAGGCGGCGTCGACGGCATGGGCATCGATCTCCTCGCCGCGCTTGAGCCGATCGTAGAGCGCGGTGAGCGTGGCCCGCGCGATGTCGGCGGCGGGCTCCGGTCCGGAGATCGCCAGGCGGTTGCCGCGCGATACGAGAGCGACGCCCAGAGCGCGCTCGATGCGTTCGAGATGCTTGTCGTGTTCGCCGAAGAGCTGCGGCAACAGCGCGTTGTCGGCGAAGTGTAGGTTGAAGCGCGCCTCGGCGTCGCGCGGCGTCAAGCGGCGGCCTCCGGCAGCACGCCGGCCAGGCTGTTGGGCTCGACGGTGGCGACGCGCACGGTGGCGATCGAACCCAGGAGGGCGTTGGGTGCCGCAGCGTGAACCGGCTGCAGCCACGGGCTGCGCCCGGCAAGCTGGCCAGGATGGCGTCCGCGCTTCTCGAATAGCACGTCAACGGCGCGGCCGGCGAAGTCGGCGTTGAAGCGCGCCTGTTGTTCGCCCAGCAAGGCTTGGAGCGCCGCCAGCCGCTCGACCTTCACCGGCTCCGGCACTTGATCGTTGCTGGCCGCCGCGGGCGTGCCAGGCCGAGCACTATATTTGAACGAGAAGGCCTGTGCGAAACCGACGCTGCGCACCAGCGCCAGTGTCGCGGCGAAGTCGTCGTCGGTCTCGCCGGGGAAACCGACGATGAAATCCGACGACAACGCAATGTCCGGCCGTGCCGCGCGCAGCCGGTCGATGATGCGGCGATAATCGTCGGCGCGATGCCGGCGGTTCATTGCCTGCAGCACGTGATCCGAGCCTGACTGCACCGGCAGATGTAGGAACGGCATCAGCTTGGGCTCATTGCGGTGGGCGGCGATGAGCGCGTCGTCCATGTCGGCTGGATGCGAGGTCGTGTAGCGCAGGCGCAAAAGGCCTGGGATTTCCGCAAGTGCGCGGATCAGCCGGCCGAGGCCCCAGACGGCGCCGTCGGGCGCTGCGCCGTGATACGCGTTGACGTTCTGGCCCAGCAGCGTTAGCTCGCGCGCGCCGTGCGCGACCAGATCCTCGGCCTCGTCGAACACCGCCTGCGCCGGACGTGAGAACTCGGCCCCGCGTGTATAGGGCACGACGCAGAAGGTGCAGAATTTGTCGCAGCCCTCCTGGATCGAAAGAAAGGCGCTGATGCTGGCGCGGCCGCGTTCGGGCAGCTGATCGAATTTCGATTCGGCGGGAAATTCGGTTTCGACCGGCCGATCGCCGTTCTCTGCGGCTTCGATCAGCGCCGGCAGCCGGTGATAGCTTTGCGGTCCGACGACAAGATCGACGGTCTTGGCGCGCCGCAAAATCTCGGCACCTTCGGCCTGGGCGACGCAGCCGGCGACCGCGACGACCATTTTTCCACCCTGCCGCCGCTTGCGTGCCTTCAACGGCGCGAGCCGGCCAAGATCGGAGAACAGCTTCTCCGCCGCCTTCTCGCGGATATGGCAGGTGTTGAGCAGGATCATGTCGGCATCGGACGGCGAGGCGGCCGGCGTGTAGCCCGACGGCACCAGCGCTTCGGCCATGCGATCGGAATCGTACACGTTCATCTGGCAGCCATAGGTTTTCACGAACAGCTTTTTCACATCCGCCTCATCGTGTCGGCAGCGCATCGGCCAAGACCGGCGCCGGCTCCGTTGGGATCGTCACCGGCAGCGGCATAGGCGCCTCGCGCCCGCTCAACGCCACCGACAATCCGGCCGCGATCACCGCGGCGCAATGGTCTGCCAGCGCCTTGCGCGAAGCGAAATCGGCGGCGCGCACCGGCAGATGGAAGGTCACGCTGACCCCGAGATGCCCGAGTCCGAGCATGGTCCAGAGATGCGGCACCAAATCCATGTCACCGTACCAGGCGAACAGCGGACGATAGGACCGTCCGAGCGGCATGCCGTCAAGCCGGAGATAAGCGACCGAAACCGGCTGGACGGCGATGTCGCCGGCGCCGTCCGATTCCATGACGGCGGCGAACAAGGCGCTCTTGAACGGCAGCAGGTGCTGACCGTCGCCGCTGGTGCCTTCCGGAAAAAGGACCAACTGGTCGCCCTCGCGCAGCCGCGTGCTCAACGCGTCGCGCTGTCGCGTCACGCTGCGACGTTTGCGATCGATGAACACCGTGCGCTGCAGCCGCGCCAGCCAGCCGAACAGCGGCCAGCCGTCAACGTCGGCCTTGGAGACGAACGAGCCCGGAATCGCGGCGCCGAGGATCTCAATGTCGAGGTACGACGTGTGGTTCGCGACGAACAGTGTTGGCCGCACCGGAGACGGCGTACCGTACAGCTCGATCGTGATGCCGAGGATGCGACACACCAGGCGGTGGTAGGAGCGCGGCAGCCGCTTGGCCAATGGACTTTGCAGCGCCAGCAGCACCGCCTGGACGGGCATCAGCGAAAAGGTCAGCGCGCAATAGGCGACGACGCGCACCAGGCGCAGCGCGGAATCTTGCGGCGGCATCAGACGGCGGCAACCGCGCGGGCGCGGCGTTCGTAATGGCGATAATATTTCTCGGTCACCAAGTCGGTCTTCACCACGATGCAGACGTCAGTGGTATTGAACTGCTGATCGATCACCGCGCCGTCACCGACGAAGCCGCCGAGGCGCAGATAGCCTTTCAGCAGCGGCGGCAGGTGATTCAGCGCCTCGGCCGGATCGAAGGCGCCGGGCTGAAGCCGGTTCATGTCCAGATAACGGTCGTTGAGGGCGCGCGGCCGCAGCGCCGGCGGCGCCAGATGATGGTGATAGAGGTACGACAGCGGCACTGCCAGCGCACCGGGATCGGTGCCGGGCAGGCTGGCGCAACCGAACATCAGCTCGATCCCATAGTCGAACACGTAAGCAGCGATGCCGCGCCACAACAGCTGCATGGTCGGCCGGTTGCGCGCCTGCGCGTCGATGCAGGACCGGCCGAGCTCGAGCACCGCGCCGGGATATTCGGCGATGCAGCGGACGTCGTATTCCGCCGCGCTGTAGAAACGGCCGAAGCGCGATGCCGCCTCGCGGCGGATCAGCCGATAGGTTCCGACTACGGCGTCATCGCCAGTGCCGCGGGCATGGTCGATCACCAGCAAATGGTCGCAGAACGCGTCGAAATCGTCGAAGTCGCGCCGCGCCAATGCCATTTCGACGGTCGGATGCGCGCCCATCTCCTGGTAGAAAACCCGATAGCGCAGCGCCTGGGCGGCGGCGATCTCGGCTTCGTCGCGCGCCAGTCGGACTTCGAGGGTGCCGGCGCGGACGACGAGCGCACCCAAAGGCTGCGGCGGTGCGGCAGACGCCGGAGACGGAGATTGTGCGGTCACTTCTTCGCGGCTGCCGCCGCGTTGTCCAGCGGCACGGCAAACAATTCGAGACGGTGATCGACGAGTTTGTAGCCCAGCCGCGAGGCCACCTCGCGTTGCAGCTTTTCGATCGCCTCGTTGCGGAACTCGATAACCTTGCCGCTTTGCAGATCGATCAGATGGTCGTGGTGCTCGGTCGGCGCCTCTTCATAGCGCGCGCGGCCATCGCCGAAATCGTGGCGCTCGAGGATGCTGGCCTCCTGAAACAGGCGCACGGTGCGGTAGACCGTGGCGATCGAGATCTTCGGATCGATCGCGGCGGCGCGTCGGTGCACCGCCTCCACGTCCGGATGATCGGCGGATTCCGAGAGCACGCGCGCGATGATGCGGCGTTGCTCGGTCATCTTGAGACCTTTGTCGATGCAGAGCTGTTCGATACGGGACGGCATTCGCGACGATGTCCGCGCCTATTGCCCGAGGGCCGAAATTATAGCTCAAACCCGGCAGCGAGCCTATAGCGGGTGCCGCAGCATGCGGCACCGGCGACGCTCAGTTGGCCTTCGCCTGACGGCCGCGTGTGCCGAGACCGATGTCCTTGGCGAGCTTGGAACGCTGCCGCGCGTAATTCGGCGCGACCATCGGATAGTCGGCGGACAGGCCCCAGCGTTCGCGATAGGCGTCGGGCGTCATGTTGTAAGCTGTCTTGAGGTGCCGCTTGAGCATTTTCAGCTTTTTGCCGTCCTCGAGGCAGATGATGTAGTCGGGATGGACCGAGCGCTTGATGTTGACCGCCGGCTTCGGCCGGTCGCCGCCGGCCGCCGGACCTTTGCCGATACTGGCCAGTGACTGATAGACCTGATCGATCAGCTGCGGCAGATCGGTCGGCGCCACGTTGTTGTTGGAGACGTGCGCGGCAACGATTTCGGTCGTGAGCTCGAGCAGGCTGTTGGGCGGCGCTTTGTCAGTCATTCGACAGAGTTCCTACGGGTTCTTTGGCAAAGCATATAAGTATATTGGATGAATGGCGCAATAAGTATTGCGCGATTGTAAGGTGTTTGTTGGTCCTCGATAATGGTTTTATGGACTACTGCGCCGCGAATACACGGCTTACGCCAGCGGCCGTGCGAGAATCAGGGCGTCGGCCGCAATGGCATCGGGCCGCCGATAATAGAAGGGACGGCGACCGACCGCGCTGAACCCTTCGGCGGCATAGAGCGCGCGCGCCCCATCGTTGTCGGCGGCGACTTCGAGGACGATGCGCGACGAGCGCGCGTCGCGTGCGACAGCGTAGAGATCGGCGAGTAGTGCGCGGGCGACACCGCGCCGCCGCGTTATCGGATCGACGCACAGCGTCAAGATTTCGGCTTCGCCGCCGACCACCAACGCGAGGACGAATCCCGCGGGCTGACTGCCGGCTTCGGCGAGCCGCGCATGCATCTTGGGCAGGGTTAAAAGCCGCGACAGCGCGCCGCGTTCCCACGGATCGTCCGGAAACGCCAGCCCGTGCAGCCGCGCCAACACATCGACGTCGGCATCCGCCGCGGTCCGCAAATGCAGCGCGCTCACGGTGCGTCTGCTCGCCGCGGCGTCGTGGTGTCGGGTGCACGCAGGTAGAACGGCCGCGGCGGTTCGGTCGCGCCGCCGTTCGCTTGTTGCCGGCCGAGACGCCCGACCCAAGCGGCGTCAACCGCATTTGTGCCCGGCGCGACGGCGATATCGCGTGCCGTCACTTTGGCGCGCAGACGTTCGGCGGCATCGCCCGCGAGCAGCAACGGACCCGGCGGCAACCAGGCGGCGAGATCGTGCGGATGAACCTGCGCGGGCGGCGCCGATGCCGCCCCAGCCGCCGCGAACGGCTGGACATAGAATTCCTCGCGTTTCGATTCGACGGCGACGACTAGCGTCCTTCCTTGCCGTGCGGCCGCCGGGACCGAGGCGGCATAGGCATCGAACACGCCGATGCCGATAACGGTCCGGCCGGTCGCGAGAGCCAGTCCACGCGCCGCCGCGAGGCCGATGCGGATGCCGGTGAAGCTGCCGGGACCGGTGGTGACGGCGATGAGATCGAGCGCTGCCGGCGCGATGCCAGCCGCCGTCAGGGTTTCGG
>JBAVMB010000150.1:0-2803 GCA_049689615.1 Allostellaceae bacterium | reverse complement strand
ATCCGGACGCTTTCGCCGGCTGGAACATGGTCGCGTCGATCGGTTCGTACATCTCCTACGCTTCGACCCTGTTCTTCGTTTTCATCATCTTCCACACGTTGCTCGCAGGGCGGAAGGTGGGCGCGAACTACTGGGGCGAGGGCGCAACGACGCTCGAATGGACGGTCTCGTCGCCGCCGCCGTTCCACAGCTACGACGAGCTGCCGCATATCGCTTCGACGTCCGGCCACTGAGCGATGAGCCCACCGGCGCTCGATACGGCGACGGTCGCGCTTCCGCGCGCGACCTCGGCCGATTTCGTGCCGACGGTCGGCGACTACTTCGCATTGCTGAAGCCGCGGGTGATGTCGCTGGTGGTTTTCACCGGCTTCGTCGGGCTCTATCTCGCGCCCGGCCATCTGCATCCGCTGTTGGCGGCGGTCGCCGTGTTGTGTATCGCGGTTGGCGCCGGCGCGGCGGGCGCCATCAATATGTGGTACGAGCGCGACATTGACGCGCTGATGGAACGCACACGCCTGCGGCCGCTGCCCGCCGGCCGTATGGCGCCGGGCGACGCGCTCGGCTTCGGCGCCGTTCTCGCGGTCAGCTCGGTCATCGTCATGGGCCTGGCGGTGAATTCGGCTGCGGCCGCCTTATTGGTGCTGGCGATCGGCTTCTACGTCTTCGTCTACACCGTCGGCTTGAAGCGCCGCACACCGCAGAACATAGTCATCGGCGGCGCCGCCGGCGCCTTTCCGCCGATGATCGGCTGGGCGGCGGTAACCGGCAACGTCAGCGTCGCATCACTGGCGCTGTTTGCGCTCATCTTCTTCTGGACGCCGCCGCATTTCTGGGCGCTGTCGCTCTACCGCGCCGGCGATTACGCGCGCGCCGGGGTGCCGATGCTGCCAGTGGTCGCCGGCAAGACCGAAACCAAGAAGCAGATGCTGCTCTATACACTGGTGCTGTGGCCAGTGGCGCTGGCACCGGCGCTGCTGCACGCGACCGGCTGGCTCTATGGCGCTGCGGCGCTCGTGCTATCGGCGCTGTTCACGCTGTGCGCACTTGCCGTGCGGCGCGATGATAGCGATCGCGCAGCGCGGCGCATGTTCGGCTTCTCGATCCTCTACCTGTTTCTGCTGTTCGCCTTGATGGCGATCGACCGCGCACCCGGGCTCCTGGCGATCCCGGGCTTCGGGGCATGAGCGGGCTCGCCGTCATGGACGAGCGCCAGCGCCGCATCCGGTCGCGCAATCGGGCCCTGCTGCTGTTGCTGCTGGGGGTCGTCGCGCTCTTCTACCTGATCGCGCTCGTGCGCCTGGGAGTCTGGTCGTGACACCGGGCGATCGCGGCAAACGCCGGACGGTGAGCGGCCTGCTGCTGGTGGTGGGCTGTATGCTCGCTTTGGAGGTGGCGTCCGTGCCGCTCTATCGCCTGTTTTGCACCGTGACCGGCTACAACGGTACGACGCAGCGCGCTCAAAGCGCGCCGCCCGCGACCGTGCCGGGCCGCGTCATCACTGTCCGTTTTGACTCCAACACCGCACCCAATCTCGATTGGGAATTCCGTCCGCTGCAGTCGGCGGTGCAGGTGCATCCAGGCGAGACCAAGACGGTTGCCTATCATGCGGTCAATCGCGGTTCGGTGCCGGTCACCGGCACCGCCACCTTCAACGTCACGCCGGCCAAGGCCGGACTCTATTTCGACAAGCTGCAATGTTTCTGCTTCACCCGGCAGTCTCTCACGCCGGGTGAAGCCAAGGACCTGACCGTTACGTTTTTCGTCGATCCGGATATCGTCAACGATCCCAACGACGCCGATGTCGACACAATCACGTTGAGTTACACCATGTTCCGTTCCCAGGACCAAGACGGTGCCGGCCAGACCGCGTCGGTGCCCGTCGCTGCTCCGGCCCAGTTTCGCTGAAGGATGAGCCAATGACCGAATCCAGCCACGCAACGGGCCACGCCGGCCACAAGCATCCTTACCATCTCGTCGATCCGAGCCCGTGGCCGCTGGTCGGTTCGATCATCGCCGGCGTTCTCACTGGCGGCGCGGTGTGGTGGTTTCATGGCGGCCCGCCATGGGTTATGGCGGCGGGCATGCTCGGCGTGCTCGGCATCATGTTCCTGTGGTGGCGCGACGTCATCATCGAGGCCGAGTTCCAAGGCTTCCACACGCCGGTGGTGCAGATCGGTCTGCGTTTCGGTATGGCGCTGTTCATCGCCTCGGAGGTGATGTTCTTCTCCGCCTTCTTCTGGGCGTTCTTCTCCTCGGCGCTCTATCCGGTCGGCGGCATCTGGCCACCCAAGGGCATCCGGTCGTTCGATCCGTGGGACATCGCGTTCCTCAACACGATGGTGCTGTTGCTGTCCGGTACGACCGTGACCTGGGCGCACCACGCGCTGATCGAGAACGACCGCAAGAATCTGGTGCGCGGCCTGGTCGTGACGGTGCTGCTCGGAATGACGTTCACGGCGCTGCAGGCCTTCGAATACGCGCACTCGGCGTTCGGCTTCAAAGATGGCATCTACCCGTCCACGTTCTTTATGGCGACGGGCTTTCACGGCTTCCATGTCATTATCGGCACGACGTTCCTTGCCGTGTGCCTGTTCCGCGCCATCGCCGGACATTTCAAGCCGGACCACCATTTCGGCTTCGAGGCGGCGGCGTGGTACTGGCACTTCGTCGACGTGGTTTGGCTGTTCCTGTTCATCTGCGTCTATTGGTGGGGTTCGGGCGGCGCTTATATCGCCGAGTGACCGTATGCGGGCCGCGGACGCGTGAGACGCTCACTGCTCTGGCCCAGCGTCTGGGCCGCGGT
>JBAVMB010000149.1:0-2198 GCA_049689615.1 Allostellaceae bacterium | reverse complement strand
CGGTCGAGGACACGATCTCGATCCTGCGCGGCATCAAGGAGAAGTACGAACTGCACCATGGCGTGCGCATCACCGATGGCGCCATCGTCGCTGCGGCTACGTTGTCGAATCGCTATATCACCGACCGCTTCCTGCCCGACAAGGCGATCGATCTGATGGACGAGGCGGCATCGCGCCTACGCATGGAGGCGGAATCCAAGCCCGAAGAGATCGACGAACTCGACCGCCGCATCGTCCAGCTCAAAATCGAGCGCGAGGCGCTTAAGAAGGAAACTGATCCGGCGTCGAAGGACCGGCTGAAGAAGCTCGAAGGCGAGCTCACGACCTTGGAGAAGCAATCGGCCGACCTGACCGCGCGCTGGCGCGCGGAAAAAGAGCAGATGGCGGGCGCGCAGAAGCTCAAAGAGCAAATCGACAAGGCGCGCATCGAGCTCGAACAGGCGCAGCGCAAAGGCGATTTCACCCGTGCCGGCGAGCTGACCTATGCCGTCATTCCCGACCTCGAGAAGAAGCTCAAGACGGCCGAGGCCGCCGAAGGCAACCGCATGATTGACGAAGCGGTGACCGAACAGCATATCGCTGCTGTGGTGTCGCGTTGGACGGGCATTCCGGTCGACAAGATGCTCGAAGGCCAGCGCGAAAAACTGCTGAAGATGGAATCGAGCCTACGCCGCCGCGTCGTTGGCCAGGACGAGGCGGTGGTCGCGGTTTCGAACGCTATCCGCCGCGCCCGCGCCGGCCTGCAAGACCCCAATCGGCCGATCGGCTCGTTCCTGTTCCTCGGCCCGACCGGTGTCGGAAAGACCGAGCTCGCCAAGGCGCTCGCCGAGTTCCTGTTCGACAGCGACCAGGCGATCCTGCGCGTCGACATGTCTGAATACATGGAGAAGCATGCGGTTGCGCGGCTGATCGGCGCGCCGCCGGGTTACGTCGGCTACGAAGAGGGCGGCGCGCTCACCGAGGCGGTGCGTCGGCGGCCTTACCAGGTCATCCTGTTCGACGAAGTCGAAAAAGCGCATCCCGACGTCTTCAACGTGCTGCTCCAGGTGCTGGACGACGGGCGGCTGACCGACGGCCAGGGCCGCACGGTCGATTTCCGCAACACGCTCATCATCCTGACGTCCAATTTGGGCAGCGAATATCTCGCCAATTTGCCCGAAGGCCAGGACGTCGTCAGCGTGCGCGGCCAAGTGATGGAGGCGGTGCGCTCCGCCTTCCGGCCGGAATTCCTCAACCGGCTCGACGAGATCCTGATCTTCCGGCGGCTGTCGCGCGCTGACATGGAAGACATTGTCGCGATCCAACTCAAGGGCCTGGAGAAGCTTCTGGCCGAGCGCAAGATTACGCTGACGCTTGACGCCAAGGCGCGCGAATGGCTGGCGGCGGCGGGCTACGACCCGGTCTACGGCGCACGGCCGCTGAAGCGCGTTATCCAGCGCGAACTGCAGAATCCGCTGGCCGAATCGATCCTCAAAGGCACGATCAAGGACGGCGAGACGGTGAACGTCAGTTCGACCGGCGACGATCACCTGACCTTCGCCGCCAAGCCCGCCAAGGGTAAGGCGCTGGCGAAAGCGGCCGAGTAAGTCGCGCCGCACGAGCTCAAATCTGGTTGGCGCGGTAATGGTTGGCGATGAACAGCAGCGCGTCCTTCTCGGATTCGGTTAGCCTTGCACTCGTTGAAGTTGGATTGGGACTGTTATTGTACCGGTAATCCAGCTTCTCAAGCACCTCGCGAATCTCGGCCGGAAGCGGCGCAACCGAATCAATTTTCGCCGGAACGCCTTTCTTTTCGTCTTCGATCACGGCGTTTGACCAATAGACATTGCTCAACATGAACACTCGCAAGATAACGTAGCGGATATCGTCCAAAGGCGGGGCGACGGAATCGGTTTTCAATGGAGCGTCTTTTTCCCCTTCCTCGAACCCGGTGGTTCGGTCGAAGCGAAGTATTTCGTCCCGCATGAACATCCGTTGCGCCTGGATGGTCGTGCCGCTGATCGCTAGCGCTTGACAGAGCAGGCTCGCTCCGTTGTGGGCCTCGGCATGAAAGATATCGCCGATTTTTATCGTCAGATGCCATCGATTAATCCTCGCTTCCTCCGATGAGGTGGGGCGCCAAGTGTGACGAGACACTGGCTCAGCCGAGTTCCGCCGCCCAATCGCGGGTCTCGATGACCTCTTTGATCCGGCGTAGC
>JBAVMB010000148.1:0-10440 GCA_049689615.1 Allostellaceae bacterium | reverse complement strand
CTGTGGCTGATTGCGCAGCGCAATCTGGCGGCGGCCAAGCCCAGGGGGCGCGCTCGCAAGGCATGAACGGCGCCGCGCCTGCACCCAACCGTCCCGACGAGCTCGCCTTCCTGGCGCTGGGCGGGGTGGGCGAGATTGGCATGAACCTGTCGCTCTACGGCTACAAGGGCCGCTGGTTGATGGTCGATTGCGGCATCTCGTTCGCCGACGACACGCTGCCGGGCGTCGACGTCATCATGCCTGATCCGGCGTTCATCGAAGGGCATGCCGACGCCCTCGACGGCTTGATCGTCACCCACGCGCACGAAGACCATATCGGCGCCATCCAGTATCTCTGGCCGCGCTTCAAGTGTCCGGTCTATGCGACGCCGTTCACCGCCGCGGTGCTACGCCTCAAGCTGATCGAGGCCGGCCTCGAGCATCAGGTGCCGATCACCGAAGTGCCGCTGTCGGGCAAGTTCAGCGTCGGACCGTTCGAGATTGAGCTGATCACGCTGACGCATTCGATTCCCGAGCCCAACGCGGTGGTGCTGCGTACGCCGCTCGGCACCGTGCTGCACACCGGCGATTGGAAGTTCGACCCCGATCCACTGGTCGGTGATCTCTCGGATATGGCCGCGCTGCGCCGCTTGGGCGACGAAGGCGTACTGGCGATGATCTGCGATTCGACCAATGCGCTGCGGCCGGGGGAGTCGGGGTCCGAAGCCGACGTGCGCAAGACGTTGATCGATCTCGTCGGCAAGAAAAAGAACCGCGTCGCCGTCGCCTGTTTTGCCTCGAACGTCGCGCGACTGGCTTCGATTGCCGCTGCGGCGCAGGCTCACGACCGCCACGCGGCGTTGGTCGGCCGCTCACTCTGGCGCATCGAGCACGCCGCGCGTGAGACCGGCTATCTCCAGGGCGTGCCGCCGTTCCTCACTGAGGAAGAGGCATCGTATCTGCCGCGCGAGAAGGTGCTGCTGATCTGCACCGGCAGCCAGGGCGAGCCGCGTTCAGCGTTGGTGCGCATTGCCGCCGACGAGCATCCCGAGATCGTGCTCGAGGAGGGTGACTGCGTGATTTTCTCGTCGCGCATCATTCCCGGCAACGAGCGCGCCATCGGCCGGCTGCACAACGCGCTGGCGGCACTCGGCGTCGAGATCGTCACCGAGCACGATGCGCCGGTGCATGTCTCCGGCCATCCGGCGCAGGACGAACTCATCCGCATGTACCAGACCGTGCGGCCCAGGATCGCGTTGCCAGTGCACGGCGAGACGCGGCATCTGCTGGCGCAGGCGCGGTTGGCCGAGCAATGCCAGGTGAGCCAGACGGTGGTGACCAAGAATGGCGAAGTAGTGAAGCTCGCGCCCGGCCCCGCCTCAGTCGTCGGTGAAGTGCCGACCGGGCGCCTCGCCGCCGATGCCAATACGTTGCTTGACGCCAAAGGCGAGACCCTCAAGAACCGCCAGCGCATGGTGTTCAACGGCGCAGCGCTGGCGACGCTGGTGATGGACCGCGCCGGCAAGCTGCTGGCGCCGCCGCAAGTGTCGGTCGAAGGCGTACCCAACGAGGATTCTGGCGAGGCACTGGCCACGCGCGTGGCGCAAGCGCTCGACGAGCTCGGCGCGCGCGATCGCCGCGATGACGACAAGGTGCGCGAAGCGGCGCGGCTCGCCATCCGCCGCTCGCTGCGCGACTGGCACGGCAAGAAGCCGGTGACGCAGGTGCATCTGGTGCGGATCGACGGAGGCACAGGGTGATCGGGCGGCTCAACCACGTCGCCATCGTCGTGCCGGACGTCAAGGCGGCGGCCAAACTCTACCGCGAGATGCTCGGCGCGCAGGTGTCGGAGCCGGTGCCGCTGCTGGCGCATGGCGTCACCACCGTGTTCGTCACGCTGCCGAACACCAAGATCGAGTTGCTGGAGCCTTTGGGTGAGAAATCGCCGGTGCGAACCTTTCTTGAACGTAATCCAGCCGGCGGCCTGCATCATCTATGCTACGAGGTCGAGGACATCCTGGCGGCGCGCGACACGCTCGAAGGCGAGGGTATGCGCGTCCTGGGCGATGGCGAGCCGACGATTGGCGCGCACGGAAAACCAGTGCTGTTTTTGCATCCCAAGGATTTCTGCGGCACGCTGATCGAACTCGAAGAAGTCTAGAGATTGCTTTAGGCTATCGCCCGATCAACAGGACAATGCCGTACGCAGGGAGACGGAGGCATGACTGAGTTGGGCCATTTCGTCGGCGGCAAGCCGGTCGGCAACGGCCACGGGCGCTTTTCCGACGTCTTCAATCCGGCAACCGGTGAAATTGCAGGACGTGTCGCGCTGGCGACCGTCGCCGAGGTCGATGCCGCGGTGCAGAATGCCAAGGCGGCGTTCTCCGGCTGGGCGCGCATGACGCCGCTGGCGCGCGCTAGAATTCTTTTCAAATTCAAGGAGTTGTTGGAAAGGCATCGCGACGAGCTGGCGCGCATCATCGGCGCCGAGCACGGCAAGGTGCTGGGCGACGCCACCGGCGAAGTCACGCGCGGTATCGAAGTGGTCGAATTCGCCTGCGGCATCCCGCATTTGCTCAAGGGCGAGTTCTCCGAAAACGTCGGCACCAACGTCGATTGTTATTCGGTGCGCCAACCGCTCGGCGTCTGCGCCGGCATCACGCCGTTCAATTTCCCGGCGATGGTGCCAATGTGGATGTTTCCGGTAGCGATCGCTTGCGGCAATATCTTCGTGCTGAAGCCGAGCGAGCGCGATCCGTCGGCGCCGTTGCTTCTTGCCAAGTTGCTGCTCGAAGCCGGCGCACCGGCCGGCGTGCTCAACGTCGTCAATGGTGACAAGGAAGCGGTCGACGCGATCCTGAATCATCCCGACATCGCCGCCGTCAGCTTCGTCGGCTCGACGCCGATTGCCGAATACGTCTATCGCACCGGCACGGCGTCGGGTAAGCGTGTGCAGGCGCTGGGCGGTGCCAAGAACCACATGGTCGTGATGCCCGATGCCGACATGGACCAGGCAACTGACGCGCTCATGGGCGCGGCCTACGGTTCGGCCGGCGAGCGCTGCATGGCGATCTCGGTCGCGGTCGCGGTCGGCGCGGCGGGCGACAAGCTGATCGAGAAACTTGCGCCACGCGTGCGCGGCCTCAAGATTGGGCCCTACTCCGATCCAGACGCCGAAATGGGGCCTCTGGTCACAAAACAGGCTTACGATCGCGTCAAATCCTATGTCGATCTCGGTATTAAGGAAGGCGCCAAGTTGGTGGTCGATGGCCGCGGCCTGAAGCTCCAGGGCTACGAGAAAGGCTTCTTCCTCGGCGGCTGCCTGTTCGATCAGGTCACGCCGTCGATGCGCATCTATAAGGAGGAGATCTTCGGCCCAGTGCTGTCGGTGGTGCGCGCGCCGGATTACGAGCAAGCGCTCGGCTTGGTCAACGCGCACGAATTCGGCAACGGCGCGGCGATCTTCACCCGCGACGGCGACGCAGCGCGCGATTTCGCCACCCGCGTCCAGATCGGCATGGTCGGCGTCAACGTGCCGATCCCCGTGCCAGTCGCGTTCCACTCGTTCGGCGGCTGGAAGCATTCGCTGTTCGGCGATCATCACATGCACGGATCGGAAGGCATCCGTTTCTACACGCGACTCAAGGAAGTGACGTCGCGCTGGCCGAAGGGCATCCGCGCCGGCGCCGAATTCGTCATGCCGACGTTGCGGTGAGAAGGAACGCCACCGACGCAACGAAGGTTCGCGCTGGGTTTCGGTCATGAACTGGTTCTTCAATATCGCGCTCTACATCCTCGTCTGGTGGATTACGCTGTTCGCCGTGCTGCCGTGGGGCGTGAAGCCGGCGAACGAAAGCGACCAAGGCCACGACGCCGGCGCGCCGGCGCATCCGCATCTGCTGGCGAAAGCGATCATCACCAGCTTCATCGCCTTGGGGCTGTGGTACGTCATCCGCTTCGGCCTGCTGTGGGAGTTGGCGCGTATCCGTACCGAGACCTACGGATGAGCGCCAAATACTGCCGCGAGGCGCCTGGCCACGAGTTCCACGGTCCTTATCACGACGGCGAATACGGCGTTCCGGCGCGCGACGACGCCATTCTGTTCGAGCGCCTGGCGCTCGAGATCAACCAGGCCGGCCTGTCGTGGCTCACGGTGTTGAAGAAACGCGCGGCCTTCGCCCGGGCCTTTGCCGATTACGACATCGACAAGGTGGCGCGTTTCGGCGCGCGCGACATCCGCCGGCTGCTCAACGACGCCAGAATCATCCGCAACCGGCTCAAGATCGAGGCGGTGATCGAGAATGCGCGTCGGCTGAAAGCGATTCGCGCCAGCCACGGCTCGTTCGCACACTGGCTCGACGCGCACCATCCGCGCTCCAAGGTGGCGTGGGTCAGGCTCTTCAAGGAGACGTTCCGCTTCACCGGCGGCGAGATCGTCGGCGAATTCCTGATGAGCCTCGGCTACCTGCCGGGCGCGCACGTCGCAACCTGTCCGGCTTACGTGCGCGTGCTGCGTCTCAGGCCCGCATGGCACGCCACCCGCAACCTGAAATAATTTTTAGTTTGAGCCTGTGGATAAAAAATTTGGCAAGACCAAATGGCCTTGCCAGAAGACTTTGCCGCCTTTTTCGGAGCGGCTTATCGGTTTAGGGGATGCCCCCACCGTCTTGCGACGACACTTCCTCCCTAAACTTGGGCCCGGACGCATTCTTGCGTGCGCCGCTTATGGCGGGATGGATGTTTGCGGATTCCGCAAGACACCGCAAATGAAATTTTCTGGAACCACTCTAATAACCAACCGATCAATTATCATTTCTGAGGCAGCGGCGCGTTATAGCTCGACGAAGCGGATGAGGAAGAGCAGGCCGAGCACGATCACCGCCGGGCTCGCCTCGTTGGTGCGGCCCGCCAGCAGCTTGATCGCGGCGTAGAGGATGAAACCAAAGGCGATGCCATTGGCGATCGAGAAGGTGAGCGGCATGGTGATCGCCGTGACCACCACGGGCGCGTATTCTGTGAGATCATCCCAATTCACTTCGGCGAGGCCGCGCGCCATCAGACACGCGACATAAAGTAACGCCGGCGCCGTGGCATACGCCGGAACGGTCTCGGCCAACGGCGCGAAGAACAGCGTCAACAGGAATAAAATCGCCACGACAACGCCGACCAGGCCGGTGCGGCCACCGGCGCGTACACCCGCGGCGCTTTCGATGTAGCTGGTTACGGTCGAAGTGCCGAGCAGCGCGCCGACCAGTGTCGCGGTCGAATCCGCAATGAACACGCGCAGCAGTCGCGGAATGTGTCCGTCCTTGCGGATCAGACCGGCGCGATGCGCGACACCGACCAGCGTGCCGGTGTTGTCGAACAGGTCGACGAAGAAAAAAGCGAAGACAATCACCAGCACGCCGGCATCGAGCGCGCCGCCGATGTCGAGCTTGAAAAAGGTCGGCGCCACCGAGGGTGGCAGCGAGGCAACGCCGACGAATGGCGAGACGCCAAATAAAATGCCGACGATGGTGGTGACCAGGATGGCGATGATGATCGCGCCGGGCACCTTGCGGGCGTCGAGCGCAACCATAAACAAGAATCCGCCGATCGCCAGCAGCGTCGGCGGCGCCTTTAGGTTACCGAGCGTGACGAAAGTGTCGGGTGAGGCGACGACGATGCCGGCGTTCTTAAGCGCGATGATGCCGAGGAAAAGACCGACGCCGGCTGAGATCGCCATCTTTTGCGATTGCGGAATGGCATCGACGATCCATTCCCGCACGCGCGTCAGGCTCAACACCATAAACAGCACGCCGGAGATGAATACGGCGCCGAGCGCCACCTCCCACGAATAGTGCATGCCCTTGACGACGCCGTAGGTGAAATAGGCGTTGAGGCCCATGCCCGGCGCCAGCGCCAACGGATAGTTGGCATAGAGTCCCATCACCAGCGTGCCGACGGCGGACGCAACGCACGTCGCGACGAATACCGCGCCTTTGTCCATGCCGGCGTCGCCGAGAATCATCGGATTGACGAAGACGATGTACGCCATGGTGAGGAAGGTGGTCAGGCCCGCCACCACCTCGGTGCGCACGGTCGTGCCGTTCGACTTGAGCTGGAAATAGGTCTCGAGCATGGCTTCCCCCATCGCCGCGCTGGTTACCCGAAGTCCGCGCCATCTTGGCCTATTGCGCAGGCTTCGGCTAGAGTGCGGCGCCGTTCCCGCTCCCAGAAAGGTTCGACTCGCGATGCGTCTGTCCCAATATTTCCTGCCGCTGCTCAAAGAGACTCCGAGCGAGGCGCAGATCGCGTCGCACCGTTTGATGCTGCGCGCCGGCATGATCCGCCAGACCGCCGCCGGCATCTACACGTGGCTGCCGTTGGGCTTTCGGGTGCTGCAGAAGGTCGAGCAGATCGTGCGCGAGGAGCAGGACGCCGCTGGCGCGCAGGAGCTCCTCATGCCGACGCTGCAGCCGGCGGAACTCTGGCGCGAGAGCGGCCGTTATGAGGATTACGGCGAGGAGATGCTGCGCCTCAAGGACCGGCACAAGCGCGAGATGCTCTACGGCCCGACCAACGAAGAGCTGATCACCGAAATCTTCCGCCAGGCGGTGCGGAGCTACCGCGATTTGCCCAAAAACCTCTATCACATCCAGTGGAAGTTCCGCGACGAGGTGCGGCCGCGTTTCGGCGTCATGCGCGGCCGTGAGTTCCTGATGAAGGACAATTATTCCTTCGACATCGACAAAGCGGCGTCGCTGGTCTCGTACTTCCGCATGTTCAAGGCCTACATGAAGACCTTCAAGCGCATGGGCCTGACGCCGATCCCGGTGCGCGCGGCGACGGGGCCAATCGGCGGCGACCTGTCGCACGAATTCCACGTCCAGGCCGACACCGGCGAAAGCCAACTCTACTTCGACAGCGAGATCGAAAAGCTCGACGAGGACAAGCTCGATCCAGCGAGTCCGACGGTGCAGGACGAGCTGCTGAAATGGTACGCCGCCACCGACGAGAAGCACGATCCGGCGGCGTTTGCGCGCGTGCCCGAAGCGCGGCGGCGCGAAGCGCGCGGCATCGAAGTCGGCCAGCTTTTCTACTTCGGCACCAAATACTCGGCGCCGATGAAGGCGACCGTCGCCGGTCCCAAAGGCGACACCGTCGCGGTCGAGATGGGCTCCTACGGCATCGGCGTGTCGCGCCTCGTCGGCGCGATCATCGAGGCGTTCCACGACGAAGCCGGCATCGTCTGGCCGGAGAGTGTCGCGCCCTTCCGCGTCGGCTTGGTCAATCTGCGGCCCAGCGACAAGCAGTGTGCCGAAGCCGGCGATCAGCTCTATCAGCGGCTGATGAAATCGGGCATCGACACGCTGTATGACGAGCGCGAGGAGTCGCCCGGCACTAAGTTCGCGGCCATGGATCTTATCGGCCTGCCGTGGCAGGTGGTCGTTGGCCCACGTGGCCTCAAGCAGGGCGTCGTCGAGGTGAAGGAGCGCAAGACCGGCGTCAAGCAAGAGTTATCGCTCGATGCAGCGGTGGCGCGGTTGGTAGGCCTCCGATGATCCTCGGCGCATTCGAGCGGATGATCGCCTTTCGCTATCTGCGTTCGCGGCGGCAGGAAGGTTTCGTTTCGGTGATCGCGGTGTTCTCGCTGTTGGGCATCATGCTCGGCGTCGCGACGTTGATCATCGTCATGGCCGTGATGAACGGCTTCCGTGCCGATCTGCTCGGCCGCATTTTGGGATTCAACGGCCATCTGACGGTCTATTCGACGCCCGGCGCGCCGCTCAACGATTTCGACCAGATCGCGGCCAAGATCAAGGCGGTGCCCGGCGTCACCGCGGCCTATCCCGAGATCGAAGGCCAGGTGATGGCGACCTCGCGCGATCAGTCTTCGGGTGTGCTGGTGCGCGGCATCAGCGCGCAAACCATCGACGCACAAAACCTAATCGCCAAGAACCTGTCGTCCGGCGCGCTCGCCGGCTTCAACGACGGAGGCATCATCATCGGCCAGCGGCTCGCTTTCAAACTTGGTGTCAGGCCCGGCGACAGCGTGACGCTGATCTCGCCGCAGGGCACGCCGACGGCCTTCGGCACTATGCCGCGGATCAAGGCTTATCGCGTCGCCGGCACCTTCAACGTCGGCATGTACGAATTCGACAGCGGCGTAATCTTCATGCCGTTGCCGCAGGCGCAAGTTTACTTCCAGCTGCCTAACGCCGTGTCCGACATCTCGGTGTTTGTCGCTAAACCCGATGACGTGCGCGCCTACGACTTGGCGGTGGGCAACGCGCTCGGCGGCCGCATGCGCATTTTCGACTGGCAGCAGAGCAACCTGTCGTTCTTCAACGCCGTCGAGATCGAACGCAACGTCATGTTCCTGATTTTGACGCTGATCATTGTCGTCGCCGCCTTCAACGTCATCTCCAGCATGATCATGCTGGTCAAGGACAAGGGCCGAGACATCGCGGTGCTGCGCACCATGGGCGCGACGCGCGGCATGATCCTGCGTATCTTCATGCTGTCGGGCGCTTCGATCGGCGTTGTCGGCACGGCGCTGGGCTTCGTCCTCGGCGTCGAGTTCGCGGCGCATATCGAAGCTATCCGCCAGTTCATCCAGGACATCATCGGCACGAATTTGTTCGCGCCAGAGATCTATTTCCTGACGCAGATTCCCGCGCGCCTAGATCCGTACGAGGTCGGCTCGGTCGTCGCCATGGCGCTGGCGCTGTCGTTCCTCGCGACCATCTATCCCGCCTGGCGGGCGGCGCGCCTCGATCCGGTCGAGGCGCTGCGCTATGAGTGACTTCGCGCTACTGCTGCGTGACGTCGTGCGCACCTATGTTCAGGCCGGCAACAAGCTGGCGGTTCTGCGCGGCGTGAATTTCACGGTCAAGGCGGGCGAGACCGCGGCGTTGGTCGGGCCCTCGGGCGCCGGCAAGTCGACTTTGCTTCATCTTGCAGGCTTGTTGGAGAAGCCGGACGGCGGCGCCGTGCTGCTCGGCGGCCGGGATTGCGGTGCCATGGGCGACGAGGAGCGCACGACCATCCGTCGCACCACCATCGGCTTCGTCTATCAGTTTCATCAGCTGCTGCCGGAGTTCTCGGCTGCCGAAAACGTCATGCTGCCGCAGATGATCGCCGGCGTGAGCAAGCGGGCGGCACGGGCGCGGGCCATGGAACTGCTCGGTCAGGTGGGGTTGACGGCGCGCGCTGATCACCGGCCCGCGCGGCTCTCGGGCGGCGAGCAGCAGCGTGTCGCGATCGTCCGCGCGCTCGCCAACCGGCCGCAGCTGCTGCTCGGCGACGAGCCAACCGGCAATCTCGACCACGAGACCGCTGGCGAGGTGGTGGGTGTGTTGCTCGATCTCGTGCGGCGCACTGGCCTCGCGGCGTTAATCGCGACGCACAATCTCGAGCTGGCGCGGCGTATGGACCGCATCCTCGCGCTCGAAGACGGCAAGGTTGCCGAGCGGCGGGCCGCGTAGTCCGCGATGTCGAGCTCTTCGATGGCTTCGCGCGCGGACGGGTGGCCGCAAACGCCAAATATTAGATAAGTAAAACAACCGGTTATCGATTCGATGTCGAGTGGCCGGTCGCTCAATATTTGTCCCAATCGATTGTAATGCGGGCGCTCGCGCCCCATTTGTTCTAATATCGGTTTCTCGGGCCACCGGCCAAATCGACGCCGAACCCACCGCGATCCGAAATTGCCAGGAGTATCCGATGAAGCGCCTGATCGCGGCCGCCACCAAGGGCGATCCGGATGCAGAATACAATCTCGGCGTCATGTACGACAGCCGGATCGACGATCACGGCAATGCGGTCAATCCGACCGACGACAACGGCATTCCCATCGCCAGCAATCGCGCCGAGGCCATGAAATGGCTGCGGCGGGCGGCCGAGCATGGCCAGCCGCGTGCGCAGATGCGACTAGCTGAGCTCTATGCCGACAGAGCGGCCGCCCACCGGAACTGTGGCCGCGCTTATCAGTGGTTCATCGTCGCGATGCACGGCCTCAATGGCGTTCACCGCCAGCGCGCGCGAGACGGCTACGATAGCGCCCGCTCGCAGTTGACGACGACGGAAATCCTGGCTTCGGAACGCCGGGCGCGCGACTGGGAACGCCGGCGCCGCGCGGCGAATCCAGCAGCGGCACCCACGGCGCTCCGGGCGACGCAGTGAAGCCGGAGCGATTGCCGGCTATAGCGGGCGGCGTGATGGCGCCGCCGCCGTGCACGGTCGTTGCCACGGTCGTTGCCGCGGTCGATGTCGGCATATTCAATCGAGTGCCGATATGATCGGCACCGTGACATCGTTCAATTCCAGGAAGCGGTATGGCTTCATCGCACCCGAAGACGGCGGGCCGGCGGTCTTCGTCCATATTTCAACGGTCGAACGCGCGGGAATGAAGACGCTTACGGTTGGTCAGCGCCTCGTCTTTGAGGTCACGTTCGATCAAGGCGAGCGGTCAATGAC